>JAAUTF010000062.1 GCA_012031775.1 Candidatus Altimarinota bacterium
CAACGACGAGATCGAGCGGCTGCAGGAAGAGATCGCGCGCCAGGATCAGATCATCGCGCAGTTCGAGCAAATGCAGGCCACCTTTGGCGCAGCTACCCCGCCCGCCGTCGTTCAGGGCCTCGCCGATGCTCGCGCCGCCCGCGATCAGGCCGCCAGCGATCTAGCCGCACTGGGCGGCACAACTGCGACAGTCACACCGATGCCAACTCCAGCGACGCCCGCCCCTGCTATTGCTGCCCCGATTGAGGCCGCCGCATCAGCCCCTGGCACTGCGCCGATCGCCCCATCGCCCGCTGGCCCACGCCTGGTGATTGTTGAGGGTGGTCAGGTGCTCAAACTCCCTACCGACAAATCCGAAATCACCGTTGGTCGCGAAGACCCCGTCAGCAATATCTTCCCCGAGGTCGATATGACGGCCTTCGGCGGCGAAGCCGGCGGTGTGAGTCGCCAGCACGCTCGGCTCACACAGAGCAACGGTCAGTGGATGATTATCGACCTCAACAGCACGAATTATACCCGCGTTGATGGCACACGGCTTGAACCGAACGTGGCCATGCCACTACGGGACGGTATGCGCATTCAGTTTGGGCGCATTGCCGCCATTTTCCACCTCTAAAAAAGATGCGCAGCTGCGGTATTGCCGCAGCTGCGCATCTTCTGTTGTCGAACATCGATCAGCGTGTGAGCGCTGCAACCCCACGCGCAGCTGTTAACAACTCGCCACGCACACCACTTGACACATTCCAATACCAGATCTCCGCTGGGCTGCGCAGGTCGGCGTTTTGCGCCCCACGCTCGCCAGGCAATGCCTGTGCGCTGATGACATAGGCGAGGCCATCACCCACGGCTGTCGCGCTACCGAGCGCCGCAGTCGTCTGGCCGGTGGCCACCAGATCGCTCCGTCGGGGGCCAGCCCACCGATAGAGCTGATAATCTTGCACTAGCGATGAGGCGCAGTTAGTCGTCAAGTAGAAGAGTTGGCCGTCGGCGCTCCAGGTGAGCGGGCGTGACCAGTAGGGCGCAACACCGCTCGTCGCCGCCTGCGGTGTGGTAGTAGGAATCGGCGTCAGTGTCGGCGTTGCTGCTGGTGTCGCCGTGCCTATAGTTACGGTAAGCGTCGCCGTGCTCGAAACTGTGGCGGTCGCGCGTGCAGTGCGTGTTGCAGATGCCGCCGTCGTTGCCGTTACCTGGGGAACGGGCCTGGCTGTCAGGGGGGCGCCGATCGTCTCGACCAGTGAGCCATCGGCATCTAGGATGAGCAGATCTACACCTGTGCTATCGGCACGGAATGCTTCAACTGCCAGGCCGCTGCCGTCAGGTGCCGCCAGTGGGCGACCGAAGCTGCGATAGCGCACGCTGCCGTCGTCGGCCAGCGCAAGCGCAGCCCCGATATCGGCGATCACTCCGTCGCTTACCAGAAACAGCGTGCTGCGCCCATCCTGGGCCAGTGCGCTATAAACCAGGTTGTCGCCCTCGATCCACTGCGGCGCAAAACTGCTCCACTCGTCGCCGCCAACCACACGTTGGGGCAGACCCTCAGCAACGGTTACTACCCATAGTGAGCGCTGCGGTGGCGTGACACCGGTTTCATCGACACTAAAGGCAACGCTGCTGCCGTCGGGGCTAAACGTTGGGTCAGCACAGTTCACACCTTCCTGTTGCACGGGGCGCGCATCGCTGCCATCGGCCTTCATCAGCCAGAGGCGGCTCGGCACAGCAAGGTTGGCCTCTGCCGGGTCAGCCGCTGAGTCAGCGCGGCAGAAGGCAAGTGTCGCACCATCGGCGCTCATCGCGAGTGCAGTCTCGGTCTCCGGCGATTCGGTCAGGCGCTCCGCGCCATTTGCAACCGGGCTGAGCGCATCGTCTGGGCTGCGCGCTGCCACCGTTGTACGCCAGATATCGCCATCAAAGAGGAAATACAGTGGTGTGTCGAGGCTAGCCATACCGCCACCGGCCACGGTTGCTAGCGTATCGCTGGCCGCAACCAGCGGCGAATTACGTGCGACATCCACAATCAACTGTGCTGGTCGCTCGTTGATCGACAGGCGAAACACCGTCGGCTCGTCGAGGCTCATCAGCAGAGAAGCCCCATTAGCCGCCGCCGTATCATAGCGCATCGCCACCCCACGCACCGCGCGCGTCTCGCTGAAGGTCAGCGTCTGCGTGAGCGCCGTCGTGCGCAGAGCATCGTCGACGATCCAGTCGGCAAGATCGAGCTGCAATGTCGTGCTGCCGGGCGCTACCGGTTCGCCGCTGAGCGCAAGGAAATCGCTCTCGTTTAAGCAGCGGGCCAGCGCATGGATGGGCGGCGAGTCTGGCGCTGGTTCGAACGTAAACACAATACGATCGTAGGCCGGGAAACCGCTGGCCGTCACCGCGCTTAAGCGCGCCGAAAAGCGGCCGCTCTGGCCACCAGCCGCCTGGGTGCAGAAACTAAAGCCACTGAGCGCCGGATCGGGCGTTGGCGTCGGCGGCAACGGCGTGAGTGTTGGCGTTGCACTTGGGCCCGCAGTTGGTGTCAGCGTCGGCGTGATCGTCGGTGTGGCGGAGGGCAGTGGCGAGCTTGTCGGCGAAGGTGTAAGCGCGCGGATCGTCTCAATATTGGCGACCTGCTCGCGATCACTGACCGATATCTGTTCACAGCCGGCCAGGGCGAGCAACGCAACACAGAGCCACAGCAGCATCTGGCCCGGTTGCTTACGTGGCAAAGGCTTCATGCAAAAACCCTATCAACAGGAGCCAGGCGAACCGCACTGCATACTGACCTGACACGAGCAAAGCTCGTATCTGAGCAGCACGCAGCTTAATCGCCAGGAAGAACAACTTTGATCCAGCCGCGGCGCATCGCGTACACGACAGCCTGCGTTCGATCGTTGACGGCCAGCTTACGCAGAATGGACGAAACGTGATTTTTAACCGTCTGATTACTGATGTCGAGCAGCAAGGCGATCTCTTTATTGGTGCGGCCGGCCGCGACTAACTCCAACACCTCAAGCTCACGCGGCGAGAGCGGCGAGTAAATGCTCTGAGTGTCTTCGTCGACCACCATAAGCCGGAAGGCTTGCAGCACCTGACCAGCCACGTCTGGCAGCGACAACACCAGTTCATTGATCGGGTATTCGCCGCGCCGCACCTCTTGCAGCGCGCGTAGCAAGTCGGGCCATTCAATATTACGCGGCAAAATAGGCCGCGACACCCGCACGAATAGCCTTGACGACGTGCTGCCCATCCATTGATGAGCTGAACAGCACGATGCCGACGTGCGGGTGCGTGCGCTTGATCGCACGCGACACTTCTAACCCGTTCACGCCCGGCAGGTCTATCTCCATCAACACAATATCCGGGTCGGTATAGTCTACGAGTTGTATCGCTTGCTGGCCATTACTGGCCTCACCGGCAATACGAAATTCAGATCCGGCCAATAGATGATGGCGCAGACCCTCGCGAAAGAGCGCGTGGGCATGAACTAAAACAATCGACGTGACGCTCACAGGCTAACCTTTCCTCGGCCGCAGATGTGGCGCCGCTCTGACAAAGACGAAAACGGATTGTGTCATTATAGTCGATGACTGTGTAGAAAACAAGGCCTTAACGGATCGACATCGGCATAATGATATGAACATAGCCGTCCTGGCCCACTGGTTTTAGCACGCCCGGGCTCTGCGCGGTTTGCGTCTCTAGCGCCACCTGGGCCGTTTTCATCGCCGCCAGCGCATCTCCTAAATATTTGACATTCAACGCGATCTGGCCGCCATCGCCGTGAATCATCGCGTCGAGCTCGCCACGGTTGTCGCCCACCTCCGCTGCATTGGCGCTGATCACCAAGTGCCCTGGCGCAAGATCGCCGCCGGGCTCAAGCGTCAGTTTAACAACATTCTGGCTGTTGACGGCGAAGAACGACGCAAGTTTCACCGCCTTCATCAACTCCTGTGTCTCCAATACTGTGCGCGTCAGGTGCTGAGCCGGGATGATCCGTTCGAAGTCCGGGAACTTGCCGTCGATCAAACGCGTGACAAGGTCGGTCGTTTCCGTGTGGAAAAGCACCTGGCCACCGCCAGGGGTGACGGTAATCGAGACTAGACCCTCAGTATCGCCGATAATACGGCTGAGTTCGCTGAGCGCGCGCGCCGGTACAATAAATTCCTGCGCGCTGCGGATTGGCTCAGGCAGCAGCATGGTGCGCGTCGCCAACCGAAAGCCATCAGCTGCGGCAAGGATAACCTGACTCTCGCGCAACCGCACCAGTACGCCCGCCAGCACCGGGCGCGAGTCGTCGCTAGCCGCAGCAAATGCCACCTGGTCGATGGCCTCGCGCAACAATTGCGGCGGCAGGGTCGCGGTTGGCTCACGGTCACTCACCGTCGGTATCGCGGGGAATTCATCGGCCTCGATACCTTTAATATTGTTGGTAAAGCGCGCACAATCGACTTTCACCGTCTGTGTTCGCGCATCAAGCGTTAAGATCACTTTGTCGTTCGGCAAGCCGCTGATCACATCGGCCAGTAGCTTAGCCGGCACCGTGATCGCGCCCTCCTCCTCGACTTTCGCCCCGATCCAGTGCGTGATCCCGATCTCCAGGTTCGTCGCCGCCAATTTAAGTCGCCCACCGTCGGTCGCCAGCAAGACGTTCGATAGCACTGGTAGCGTGGTTTTGCCCGCCACCGCGTGCCCGACAGTCGCCAGGCCCCGTTTTAAGTTTTCCTGAAGCACCGAGATACGCATCGTTCTATCCTCCCATTACCGTGTATTCGCGCGATTATATAGCAATCCTGACAGGTTTGTAAAAGGTCGGTGTGCGCTATTCCGCTCGGCCACGTGGCGCACACCAGCTGCTTCCTGCCCCACCACTAGCCCGGCACTTCAAGTCACGGGCGTGTGGTGTACCGCAATCTTAACCAATCATTTCATGCGGGTTGGCAGGGGGTGGCACCGGCAACGCATCCAGCCCGGCGCTCATCGCCGCTTCGATGCGGCGGCGCAGATCCCAGAGCACCTCAAGCTCCTGCGTGATCTCAGCCAGCCGCGGATGCTCAGCCTCGTCGACACGGCTATCACGGTAGATTTCTTCGCGTTCGGCCTCGAGCGTCTCGATTTTCGCATGAACGTCGGCTAGTTCCTGTTTAAGCATTGCTTCTCCTTCGGCAGCGCGAGCCCATGGCCTCTCGCACCTACCGGCCGAGGGTGCTCGGCGTGTACCCGTCGGATTTGGTATAATCCAGATTATGAGCTACCTGATCTTCTTTATCATCGCCGCTGTGCTGCTGCTCGGCTTGGTCTTGCTTATCTGGCGCTTCTGGTTCGACTACGCTAATGTCGGGCCAGAGATCAGCGCTTTTGAGCGCGATGTCGCTGAATTGAACGACGCACAGGCCAACCGCATTAGCGACGATCAGCTAACTCGCCCGCTCGATGCCGACAGCAGCTGGCAGATCATGGTCCGCCGTGGCTCTGGGCGCGCCGCCGCAATCGTCGTCGTCGCAGCTGACGCCACTGAAGCTCCTCGCAGATATTCCTAACCTGTAAGCTGTAACCTACGACCGTACCTCCAGCGACACGCCAGCCTGCACCGCGCGATAATATGCCTGCACCTCAGGATCGTCGTTGAACACCAGCGTCAAAATGCCGGTCACTAGCGAGAGCACATTACCCGAGATGATATTCACGATCTGCATAATCGGCAGCGTGCGGCTCGTATTCACCTCGCGCACTGGGTCGGGCAAAATCTTCGTCGCCCGCATAATCTCCATCACGCCAAGCACGATTGCATAGATGCCGAGCGGCGCAGCGCAGATGGTAAAATACCAGCCCGATGCCCCATAAAACATTAAGAATACCATCAACCAGATTCAGGATAGCAAGCGCCTGCAACTTGCCCGGTTTCATCGGTAGCGTGCTGTAGCTCGCCCGATTCGGTGCGCTATAGCTCGGCGGCTGATAGTTCGGGGTATCTGTCGGCGAGGTGGGCTTGTCGGCGGGGGCGGGATCTGCGTAATCGTGCGTGTCTCCTGGCCCGCACTGCTCAACCGTCGCCCGCAAACGGGGCAGAACTGCGCCCCTTCCTCGATTGTCGAGCCACAATGTGGACATTCCATGTGATTTCTCCTCTGGTGGTCACCAGATTAGAACAAAGCGATAACTCAGCGCTGGAGCGTGTCATAAAGCGGTGGTGCGAGCAGACGGCGCTGCCGCGTGCTTGCTACCCCCGGCTTCGCCACAGACTGCGTACGAGTACGCTCTTAGAATATCGGCAGGTAACGCTGGACTTCCCACTCCGAAACATAGGCGCGGTAGCTGTCCCACTCTTGCTGACGCGCCTCGACAAAACGCTCGTAGACCTGCGGGCCGAGCGCGGCCTGTATCACTTCGTCCTGGCGCAACGCTTCAAGCGCCAGGCCGAGCGATGAAGGCAGCATCTCCAGGCCACGGGTGCGTGGGTCGACGTGAAAGAGGTCTTCTTCGGCGGCATCACGCAAAGATAAGCTGCGGCGAATACCATCAAGACCAGCCGCGAGCATCACCGCAAAGGCAAGGTACGGGTTACAGGCAGGGTCGGGGCAGCGCAACTCAACACGTGTGGCTTCGTTGCGGCCAAAACGAACACGCGGCACACGTACCAGAGCCGAACGATTGGTGCGCCCCCAACTAATATAGACCGGCGCCTCATAGCCAGGTACCAGTCGCTTGTACGAATTAACCAGCGGCGCAAGTACCACACACATCCCACGCGCGTGCATCAGCAAGCCGGCGATGAAGTGGCGCGCAATTGGCGAGAGGCCATACATATCGTCGGCATCGTAAAAGGCATTGCGCCCGGTGACAATATCTGTCAGACTCTGGTGCAGATGTAGGCCATTGCCATTCACTCCGACGATCGGCTTCGGCATAAATGTCGCATAGAGACCGTTCAACTGCGCTATCGCCTTAGCAGCAACACGCAACGTCACGAGATGGTCTGCGGTGCGCAGCGCCTCGCCATAGCCGAGGTCGATCTCGTGCTGGCCCGATGCCACCTCGTGATGCATCGCCTCGACACCGATCCCCATCTGCTGTAACGCGCGCACCATCTGGCGACGAATGTGTGTCGCCTGATCAGTGGAGACATCGAAATAGCCGGCGTCATCGTGCGGCAGCGCCGCAATACGTCCATCGCTGCCCGGCTTAAAAAGAAAAAACTCAATCTCAGGGCCGACATTATAAAGAAACCCGGCCTCAGCCGCTTGCTTGAGCATATTTCCCAATACTGCACGCGGGTCGCCAGCAAAGGGTTTGCCATCGGGCATATGTACGGTGCAGATCACGCGCGCCGTGGCGATGCCAGGCTGCTGATCCCAGGGCAGCGGTACAAATGTCGTCAGATCGGGCACCAGGTACATATCGCTCTCGACGGTACGTGCATAGCCCTCGATCGACGATCCATCGAACCAGACACCACGTTCGATCGCGGCAGGCAGCTCCTCGACGGGAATGGTCACATTCTTGACCATGCCAAGAATATCGGTGAACTGCAGATTCACAAAGGCTATGTGCTGTTCGGCGGCCTGCTGTAACACAGCAGCACGGAGATCGTCGCTCATGCGGGGCTCCTCAATAGCCATCGGCACTGGCGCTATTGTAGCATTTTTTGTGCGGAGAAACACAGCGGGCAGCGCGACGTACATCGCGCTGCCCGTTGTGTTTCTCGCCGCTTTACAACACTATTACCGTTTTGGCTTGGCGATCGAGGCGTTCACTGCCTTACCACGCAATGTAGTGCCATTGATAGCGCGCAATACGGTGTTTGCGGCCTGGGCCGGAACCTCGACAAAAGCAAATCGATCGTAGATGTCGATGCTGCCGATTTGTTTCCCCGAGAGGCCTGACTCGTTGGCGATAGCGCCGACGATGTCCGCCGGGCGGATGCGATCTAGCCGACCGACATCGATAAAGAGTCGGGTCATCCCCGGTTCGACACCTACCGCATCGCCTTCCATAGTGGTAATGGTGTCTTCCTGCTCGACTTCGTTCAGCAGCAGTTTAAACGCCGCCGCCGCAAGGTACGTCGGATCGAATTCCTCGCTCATCTGCTCGACCATCAGTATGTATGGATCGAGGCTGTTCTCGATGAGCACCTCGCGCAGCGACTCGCGGAAGACCTCACGTTTACGCGCCGCAACATCGGCCAGTGTCGGCAGCTTCTGGCGCAGAATGCGCGACTTGCTGACGCGCTCGATGATCTTCATTTGACGCCGCTCACGCGGCGTAATGATCGTGATCGCCTGCCCGGTGCGCCCCGCGCGCCCAGTGCGACCGATCCGATGGACGTAGCTTTCCGGGTCGTTCGGCACATCGTAGTTGATGACGTGGCTGACCTCAGGAATGTCGATGCCGCGCGCGGCCACATCCGTCGCCACCAACAGCTCAACCTGACCATCGCGGAATTTCTTCATCACGCGGTCGCGCTGCGTCTGAGCGAGGTCACCGTGCAACACCTCAGCCGTGTAGCCGCGGCCCTGTAGGCTCTCGCCGAGCTGATCAGCCTCGCTCTTTGTCCGACAGAAAATCATCGCCGAGTGCGGTGCCTCGACATCGAGGATGCGGCAGAGTGCATCGAGCTTCTCACGCGGCAGCACCTCATAGTAGCTCTGCTCGGTGAGCGGTGCCGTCATCTGCTCGGCAGCGATGCTGATGCGTTGGGCTTTATTGGTATAACGATTTGCCAGCGCATTCACCGCTGGTGGCATCGTCGCCGAGAACAGCGCCGTCTGGCGCTCTTGCGGTGTCTGCTGCAAAATGTACTCGATATCCTCGGCAAACCCCATATCGAGCATCTCATCGGCTTCGTCGAGCACCACCGTGCGGATATGGTCGAGTTTCAACGTGCCGCGCCGCATATGATCCATAATACGGCCTGGCGTGCCAACAACGACCTGCACACCGCGCTCAAGCGCCGCGAGCTGCCGCGAGATCGGCTGCCCACCATACACTGGGGCCACACTGATGCGACTGCCCTTGCCGTATTTAAAAACTGCCTCGGCGACTTGCATCGCTAGCTCACGCGTTGGGGCGAGGATCAAGGCCTGTGGCACTCGATCGGGTGTGATGTGCGCCACGATCGGCAGCGCAAATGCTGCCGTCTTGCCCGTGCCCGTCTGCGCCTGGGCGATCACATCGTGGCGGCCCAGCATCACCGGGATCGCCTGTGCTTGAATGGGGGTCGGTTCGTCGTAGCCTAGCTCTGCGATGGCGTTAAGCACCGCGCCGCCAAGCCCAAGGTCTGCGAAAGTAGCCATAGAATGGTAATGTCCTTCACTGGAGCTTTGGCCCCCAGCAGGAACAGTCCACTCTCTATCCCCACAGGAGCACTAGCACCGTTATCTATTTTTAACACACAAGAAAACGCACGACTTCCGTGCGCTTTCACAATTAAGAAGTATACCACACGGGTAATAAATGCGCAATGTGCGAAACAGTGGACAGATGGAGTTTAATCTTATCCAAACCATGGTCGGCGCAGGCGAGAGTCGGTGTAGGCGTGGTTCATATCGCGGTGTGGTGCTTGACAGCTTCGCGGCTAAAGCAAGGGTTTAAAAAAGCCGTTGGTGCTGGTCAGGGGTGGCGGCGAAACCAACCCCTGACCGGCACCCATCCGTTCCTGAACCTGGCGTGCGCCAGAAGGGTACGTACTAGCGCACCATGTCTAAGCATCATACAACAAACGGAATCTAGAGCACAGCTCGAAGGCGATGCAATAGCCCTGAGTAAGGACTATCGCATAATACCCAGAATAGTCACGGTATGGTATGCTGTAGTATGGACGGAATAATCCGCCTGCAAATCCCGCAGTACAACGAGTGTGGGCAGTGCGGAGCCGCAGAACCTGAGCGAGTATGCGAACCCTGCAATCACGTTTTTCGCTCCAACAACTATCAGGGCCGCAGATGACAGTTGCAGCGCGTATTCTGATCGCCGACGATGATCCGGCTCTCTCCCTCTTACTCCACGAGACACTGCGCGAAGCCGGTTATGATGTGCTCGTCGCCCGCAACGGTGACGAGCTTGTTCGTATTGCCCAAGAGCAGACCCCGGATCTACTCCTGATCGATCTTGTTATGCCGTTGATGGACGGTTTTGAAGCGATTCGGCAGCTACGGAACGACACGCGTACTGCGCATCTGCCGATGATCATTTTGACCGCCCGCAGCGCTTCGGCTGAGGTTGTCACCGGCTTCGACAGTGGTGCCGACGATTACATTGTTAAACCTTACGATATCGATGTATTACTCGCGCGTATTCGCAGCCACCTGCGCCGCGCCGCCCAGTTGCCTGTGCGCAATCCGCTCACTGGTCTACCCGGCAATATGTTGCTGCAAGCAGAACTTGAACATCTGCTTGCTCAATCTCAAAAGTTCGCCCTGCTCTATATCGACCTCGATAATTTTAAGGCATTCAACGACGCATATGGCTTTGCGCGGGGCGACCGCGCCATCCATCTCCTCGCCAATGTCTTAACGACCACCGTTGGTGAAGGCAACTTTATCGGCCATATCGGCGGCGACGATTTTGCGGTCATCCACCACAACGAGGAGATCGAGCGTATTTGTCGCGCGATCATCGACACCTTCGATGCGCAAATCGGCAGCCTCTACGACGATGTCGACCGCAAACGTGGCTTCCTGCTCGGCGTCGACCGACAAGGGGTGGTACGCCGTTTTGGCATGCTCAGCCTGTCAATCGCTGTTGTGAGCACGTTCATTCGCAGCTTTGCTTCAGTCGATGATATTAGCAAAGTGGCTGCTGAGCTGAAGAGCGTTGCAAAACTTACCGCAGGCAGTTGCTACGAGATCGATCGTCGCCATAAAACGCAACGGGCGCAGGCCCAGGAGCGACGTGGGCGCGAAACTCCCGCCGCACTGTTGGCTGTCGACGAAGCACGGCTACGCGAACGTCTGACTGTGGTTCTGCGCGCTCACGGCTATCGTGTGCTGCTTGCAGCCGATCAGATAGCGACACAAACTCAGCTCGCACGGACACCGAATCCGCGTCTGGTTGTTACCGATTCGTCGCTTGGTACACCTGTGAGCATGCTTGCCCAACAGCTCCCGCCAACGACACCCCTCATTCTTTTTGTGACCAACGAGGCCGACGCCGCCCTCGCGCGTGATGCCGGAGCTACAGCGGCGTTGGTGGTGCCGGATGATCTTGGAACACTCGATGCACACCTGCTCGAGTTACCGTCGCTTGACAAAGAAGTCGTGTTAGCGCAGGATACACACTCACCGCTTCTTATGAGCAGCACCGCTATGCCCGACAGCCTCCCTCTGCTTGATATAGTTAGTTTTATGGCTCAGCTACGGCCTTTGTGCGAACAGGCCGAGCGCAACCGAACCCGGCTTTTCTTAATCGAGCTCGCTACAAGCGATACTACAACGTTGCATTATGTCGAGCAAGATGCGCGCAATGATGCACTACGTGTGCTCAACCAGATCATCGGCGATGAGCGTCGTCTGGGTGTGCTTGTCGCACGCGTGAGCGATGAACGCTGGATGTTGGCGCTTGCCCAGGCCTCCCCTGCAAATGCGGAACATATCGCCCGCCAGGTCTGTGCCACCGTTGCCGGCTTCGACTGGTCGATCGTCGCCAGCGGCTTGCACGTGACGCTGACAAGCGCCGTTCGCGAGTGCGCACCTAACGATACGCCCGCCCTCTTGTCCTATGTCAACAGCTTTGCGTAGTGCGCCGTTGTGCTTGCCGCTGGCGTTAAAGGCGCTCTCGGCTCTTTATTGACAGGCCGCAAAAAGCCGTGCTACTATAGGCCAGGAGGCAGCAGATGATACAGCAACAGAGCTATTATTGCACCTATGCATCCTACCATACCGGGTAGGTCTGTTGTGGTGCGGCGCAAAGCTGGTTGCAGAGGCACAAAGCGTGGACGCCCACCGTCCACGCTTTTTGTATGGAAAGCGAAAGACCATGGAGCTTAACGAGTTGCTGAGCCGGGGTGTCGCTGAGGTGATCGTCGAGGCCGAACTACGAGCGCGGCTCGCGGCGGGCAAGCCGCTACGGCTCAAGCAAGGTTTTGACCCAACCAAGCCAGACATGCATATCGGCCATGCGGTTGGGCTGCGCAAGCTGCGCACATTCCAGGAGCTTGGTCATCAGGTTTTACTAATCGTCGGCGATTGGACAGCGCAGATCGGTGACCCAAGCGGGCGCG
The DNA here is from genome assembly GCA_012031775.1 of Candidatus Altimarinota bacterium. Classification (GTDB taxonomy): domain Bacteria; phylum Chloroflexota; class Chloroflexia; order Chloroflexales; family Chloroflexaceae; genus JAAUTF01. The sequence continues at coordinate 12,194 of JAAUTF010000062.1, forward strand.
ATGAAACTCGCCCGCGCCTGACCGCCGAGATTGTGCGTCAGAACGCCGAAGCTTACATGGAGCAGTTTTTTCGTGTCGTCGATCGCGCCCGTACCGAGGTGCGTTGGCAAAGCGAATGGTTCGGCAGCTTCACGCTTGAGAACGCGCTCGACCTCGCTGGCCGCTTCACGATGGCGCAAATGCTGCAGCACGATACCTTTCGTAAGCGTTATGAAGACGGCGGTCGACTGACGGTGCTTGAGCTGATGTACCCGATGTTGCAGGCCTACGACTCGATCGCGATACACGCCGATGTCGAGTTCGGCGGCACCGATCAGAAGTTTAACATCCTCTGTGGGCGCGAACTGATGGCGCAGCACGGTCTCACACCGCAGCAGGTCTTTCTTGTGCCGCTCATCCCCGGCACGGATGGGCGCAAGATGGGCAAGACCTTCAACAATACGATCGACATCCTAATGCCGCCTACCGAGATGTACGGCAAGGTGATGTCGATGAGCGATGCTGTGTTGCCACTCTACTTCGAGGTGCTCAGCGATCTACCGAGCGCTGAGCTTAGCGACTTGCGCCGCAATCTGGCCGAGGGTGCGGTCAATCCGCGCGACTTGAAGATGCGGCTCGCGCGCGAGGTGGTTGCGCAGTTCCACAACCCCGCTGCTGCCCAGCCAGCCGAAGAGGCTTTTGTACAGCAGTTTGTGCGCCGCGAATTGCCGGAAGACATGCCAGTTTATATGCTGACTGCGCCGACGAGCATTGTCGATGTGCTGCTCGGCGCAGGCCTGGCAACCAGCAAAAGTGAGGCACGCCGTTTGATCGACGGGGGCGGTGTGCGCGCCGACGGTGAGAAAGTTGAGAGCTACGAACTGATGCTCCAGCCCGGCAGCGACATTGTTGTGCAGGTGGGGCGGCGCAAGTTCGCTCAGATCAAGTGAAAGCAGCGGGCGATGGCGAAAGCACTGCGGCCATCGCCCTGCATGGTGCCGTCCTCTATGTTATGATGAATGGGTTAGCATACTCGTTTTATACAAGACAGCCTGACATCATCTCATGATCTATCGATATACGACTCTTCTGTCGCTCTTACTGTTGATGGCGTGCAGCCGCCCGCTCGCCACTATTCCAAGCCCGGAGCCTGTGGCTACTGCCACCGCACTGCCGAGTGCAACACCACTCCCGCCAAGCCCAACATCATTGCCACCCACCCCGACTACTGTGCCATCGGCGACACCGCTGCCCAGTGTGACTCCTACGCTCGCGCCAAGCCCAGAGCCCTTGTTGCCTACAGCCACGCTGATAGCTATTAGTACCGATGAGCGCCAGCAGCTATTTACCGAGGTCTGGGAACTCGTGCGTGACCGCTATCTCTACGAAGATTATCGCGGCGTGGACTGGGACGCCGTTCGCGCCGAGTACGAGCCACAAATTCAGACGGTACAGCTGGAAGATTTTTATGGTCTTTTGCGCCAGATGATTGTGCGACTAGGCGACGAGCACTCACGCTTTATGTCGCCGCAAGAGGTCGCAGCCGAAGAGGCGCGCTTCAACAATGCCCAGCGCTACGGTGGCATCGGGGCCGAAGTGCGCGACACCGAAGAGGGCGGCTTGATCATCAAGATCGCACCCGGCGGCCCCGCCGAGCAGGCCGGTCTACAACCGCGCGACCTGATCGTTCTGGTAGAGGGCACACCCTTTAACGACCCTGCGGCGTTTGGGCCAGGCGGGCCGATCAGTGTCATCCGCGGCGACCCAGGGACTAGCGTCACGCTGACAGTACGCAGCAGTGCGGGCGAGCGCGAGGTGACGGTGGTACGCCAAATCATCGGCGGCGACGCCTTCCCCGAGGTCACGAGCCAGCGCCTCCCAGACAGCAATATCGGCCTGGTGAGCGTCGACACGTTTTATGCCGACGCCCTCGACGGCGAGATCCGCAGCCAGATCGAAGCGCTGCTAGCAGAGGGGCCGCTCGACGGCCTGATCATCGATGTACGATCAAACGGCGGCGGATTTGTCCACCTGATGCGTAATACGATCGCCCTCTTCGTCGATGGTGGCTCGATCGGTAGCACTGTGGGTCGCGACGTCAGCGACGAGCAGCTCATCCCGAACGGGCAAACGATCGCGGCTATGATAGATGTCCCGATCGCCGTGCTCACTGGCCCGGAGACGGTGAGCGCCGCCGAGATGTTCGCCGCAGGGATGCAGGTGACGGGACGCGCAGTGGTGATCGGCGAGCCGAGCGCCGGCAACACCGAAAACCTTTACAGCTACACGTTCGACGATCGTTCGCGGCTAATGCTGGCCGAAGTGGCTTACCAATTGCCCGATGGCACTTTGATCGAGGGGCGCGGCGTGATTCCCGATGTGGTGATCAGCGCCGAGTGGTGGCGCTACAATGTGGAAGATGACCCGCAGATTCAGGCGGCGGTGGAGAGTATTCAGGCGTCAGGGCTCAGAAGTCAGAATAATGACGTAGCGATACCGTAGCAGTGTCGTAGGACATGGTCGCCAGTAGGTGGCCGTTCTGGCGCACGCTAGGTTCAGAAACGGGTGGGTGCTGGTCAGGGGTCGCGGCTGCGCC
>JAAUTF010000063.1 GCA_012031775.1 Candidatus Altimarinota bacterium
GAATAAGCATATCGAGCTGGTCAACGCCGTGCCAGCGCAAGAAATCGGCGACCAGTGCGGCAGCAAATGGCTGCGCCAGATCGACTCGGCAGTACGTGCTGCGCAGCTCTGGCACCAGCTCCGCAGCCGGGCGTCGCCCGAGGCCGAAGACACGCGCCCCACGTGCCATGTAAAGTTGCGCCAGCGCGAGGCCAATGCCGTCGCTTGTGCCGGTGATAAGAATTGTTGCTTTATTCATGTTTATGGCACATCGTGGCTACGGCGGCCAGAAAAGCGTCGTCTAAGCCAGGGTCGGCACAGATAGCCGAGTAAAACCAGGTTGAGCATAAGCTCAAAGATCGTGAACTCCCGGCCAAAATAGCGCGCGTCCCAGTAGCTGATCGGGCTGCGAAAGCGCACAGTCCACTCGAAGGGGAAAAGCAGCAGCGGCCCGTCGTCGACGTGCAGTGGGATGTCGAGGGCCGTATGCACCAGGCAGCCGGCGAGCAGCCAGAACCACCAGTGCGCTGCGATGCCCGCCGAATTGCGCCAGCGCCATAACAAGGCCATGCCGAGCAGCAAGAGCGCTGGCGCGTGGAACAAGTTGTACCCTGCGATCCACAGCGGGTCGTTGAAGTAGAGTTGGTCGTAGCTGTCACTCCAGATCGGGTAACTTGCGTCACCGCGGATCAGTCGGTGGTAGGCAAAGGTCGAAAGCCAGAGCAGCCAGAGCGCCATATCCGGCAAAATCGCGCCCAGTAAAAATGCGCTACGCGGTATCGGCGCAGCGCTCCGTGTTGTAACAAACTTGTGCAGAGCAGCGTTGACCAGCAGATGGCTGGGAGTATTCACTTTGACCTTTCCGACGCAGGTTCATCGTCGCGCACGCAGAACAAGTGCGCGCTTGGAAGTTCAACATAAACAAAATCGCCGACCGAGGCGGCGACCGGTTCGAAGCTGGTGAGCCGTAGTGTTTCGTCGCCCACACGTAGCTGATAGTCGCTCTGCTCACCGCGGAAAGTTTGGGCGAGGATGTGCGCATGCAGCCTATTTGGCCCTGGCGTGTCGCTCAGGCGCAAGTGTTCTGGCCGAATAGCAAAGGTGGTGTGGCCGCTGGCCATGCCAGTGCCGCAGACGAGGAGTGTGCCCATAGCCGTGACCAGGCGATCTCCTCGTAACTCCCCAGACAAAAAGGTTGTTACGCCCATCAGTCGGGCGGCCTGGCGCGTTGGTGGTCGATGAAAGAGCTGCTGCGGCGTGTCGTAGGCTAACAACGCGCCATAGTCGAGCAGCGCAACTTGATCGGCCATCGCGAGCGCCTCGCTGCGGTCGTGCGTCACCAGGAGCGTAGTAGTGCCTAGCTCGCGCTGAATGCGCCGCACGGCCTCCTGCAAATTCTGGCGCACGGTGGGGTCGAGACTGCTAAAGGGTTCATCGAGCAACAGCACGCGTGGGCGCGTTACCAGGGCACGGGCGAGCGCCACGCGCTGTTGCTCGCCGCCCGAGAGCTGCGCCGGATTTTTGCGCTCGATACCCGGCAATTCCACCAGGTCGAGCATCCGTCGCACCTCAGCCTGTATCGTGGCACGCTCGCCGCGCTGCATCTTAAGGCCAAAGGCGATATTCTCAGCCACCGAGAGGAAGGGGAACAGGTACGCTTTCTGAAACATCAGCACTGCGCCACGCCGATGGGCCGGCACCGCCGTCATGTCCTGGCTATCGAGATAGATGGCCCCGCTATCGGGCACTTCGACACCCGCGATCAGTTTGAGCAGTGTCGATTTGCCGCTCCCCGAAGGGCCAAGCAAGGCTACTAAAGTGCCAGCCGCCACCGTTAGTGAGACGGCGTCGGCCGCCGGGCGTGGCTGGCGCGGGAATCGTTTGGAAACATGCCGGAGTTCGATGCTCGTCACAGTGCGCCTCAGTAGTGCTGGCCGATCTGGGCTGCTCCGGCGCTGAGCGATCGTAAGGTTAGGCTGATCACCAGCACCGGTGGAATGGCGAACAGCATCGCCAGCCCGGCGATACTGGTGGGATTGCCGCCAGAGACCGCCGCAAAGAGCAGAACCGGGAGCGTTATCACCTGCCCACCGCCGATCAGCAATGTGAGCACGTACTGGCTCCAGCTCACCAGAAAGGCAAAGAGCGCCGCGATGGCGAGGCCAGGTGCCAGCAGCGGCAAGGTGACCCGCAGCAGCACATGGGTCGGGCTGATGCCGAGGGTGCGCGCCTGTAATTCATAACCCTCATCGTAGCGCGCAAACACACCGAGCAGAGCGAAGATCGCGTAGGGTAGCACCGGCACCATATGTGCCAGCACTACACCCGACACACTGCCCGTCAGGCCGAGCCGCAGAAAAAGCACATTCAGGCCCATACCGATCGCCAGCGGCGGCAGCACATTGGGCAGAAAAAGCACGAGCAGCGCTAGCCTGCGCCCACGAAAATGCCGCATACCTAAGACACGCGCCGCTGGCAGGCCGAGCAGCAGCGCGAACAGCGTCACCATGCCAGCGATGAGCAAACTACGGGCAAGCGCTGCCTGCGTCTGCGGGGCGCTTACCAGGCGCAGCAGCGGCTCGGCAGTCCACTCGCGCGGGATAAGCTGCGGGAAAAACCAGCGCGTCGAAAGCGCATACAAGCTCAGCGCCAGAATCGGGCCGAGCAATACGGCGTAAACGGTACAGCGCAGCACGAACACCAGCAGATCGCGCATCCGCGCTCTTGGTTTGGTTGCTTGTTGTGCTATCCTATCCACGGCCCCGCCCTATCCTCTACGCCCTACGCTCTGCGCTCTGCGGCCTACATGTACCATTCCCACAACAATCAGCGTGATGAGGCTGATCAGCAGGCCAATCGCCATGCCCTCAGCGCGCCGATTCAAGTCGGGATTAACAAAAAACTCGAGCGCTAGCACCGAAAGCGTGCGCGGGTAGCGCACGCCCAGCAGCGCAGGCACCTCGTAGGCACCAAACACAAAGGCGAAGACCACAGCGGCCCCGGCGATAAGCGCCGGCAGCACGAGCGGAAATGTGACATACCGCAGTCGCTGCCAGCGATTCGCCCCCAGGTTCTCAGCGACCAAGTCGAAGGCGGCTCCTTGCGTGCGCAGCACGGCGAGCACGATCAGCACCAGAAAGGGGATCTCCTTGCTTACATAGTGAATAATGATGCCCAGGCCATAGCGGTCGCGCACCAGCACGGGGAAGCCTGCCGGTGCATCGATCAGGCCGAGCGCCGCCGCAATGCGCGCGAGCAGCCCGCTTTGTGCGAGCAGCAAGCTCAGCGCCACGGCCCATACCAGATGCGGGAAAGCGAGGTTTACGTTCAGCACAAACAGGGTCGGGCCTTCTGTGCGCTGCCTACCGCTTAAAGCGGCTGCCATCAGCAGCGCTCCTACGGATGCCAGCAGTGTCGAAGCCACGCTTACCCAAAGCGAAAACGCCAGGGCAGGCCAGAACTCGCGCGCCGTGGGTGTGGCTCCACCCAGCAGATTGCGATACGCATCGAAGCTGATGCGGCTCTCGCCGATTAGCGCCAGCGCCCCCCAAACTTTGCGCAACGCTGTACCACAGGCTGGCGGCAACCAGCAGGCCAACGAGGGCCAGCGCCGGTGCTAGCGCAAGCCAGAGAGCGATGTGTTGACGGTACTGCGTCATATCGTACCAGAGCACAGAACGGAGGATACCGAACACAAACCCCGGCTGCTCGTCTGTACTCTTTGCTATGCGCTTTGTGCTCTTTACGCTACGCGCTGCTACTCGCCGATCAACACGTTCTGCCGCCAGCCCTCTTCCACCAGCGATTGGTATTCACCCGCCGAGTCGCCAACTAGCGCCGCCGCAAGATCTTCTGCAGGTGTTGCCATCGGGCCAAGCTGCTCCTGCGCTGCGTTAAGCGCATTCAGCTGTGCCGGATCGGATACCCGCGTCACATCGATGGCGTAGCCAAGGCCAAAACCGTTCTCGGGCAGGATTTGCGCCGCCTGCATCTCGGGCTCAAGAATCATGTTCGCCAGCACCAACGCCGCCGCCTTGTTTGTCGCATTTCTCGGGATAGTCACATAGTTAAAGTCGCCGATCATAAAATCGTCGAAGACAAAGGCGCGCGCTGTCTCGGGCACCAGGCCCTCGGCGATCAGCGGGCCGGCACCGGCGATAGCCTGCGTAACGCTGAAGTCCACCTCGCCATTGGCGAAAAGACTATGCAACTCGTTCTCGTCTTTCGGGTAAGTCTCACCCGCACGCCAGAGAAAGGGCTTAAGCTCGTTAAAATAGGCCCACAGCTCTGGCGACCAGCGATCCCAGGTTTCCTGCTCGAAGGCGAGCCATTGTGTTGCATCGCCGCTCAGTTCGAACAGCGCCCCTTTCACAAAACGTGTGCCCTGAAACGCTCCCGGCCCGGGCGCGATATAGGTGAAACGCCCAGGGTTAGCTTTGGCCCACACCAGCAGTTCCGCGTAAGAGCGCGGCAGCGCATCTTCCTCCATACGCGCCGCGTCGTAGATCAGTTGGAACTGCGCCGACGACCAGGGGCTCTCGAAGCCCTCAACTGGCTCGCCGAAGTCGAGATAAATCGCCGGGTTCTCCCAGTTTACCAGGTTTGCATTGGGCAGCTTCCTCGACCAATCCGGCAGCAACATCTCGGCCTGTTTAAGCGACAGAAAATTTTCACCATTGATCCAGATCAGGTCAACCGCGCCCTGCTCGACGTCGGCCTCTTTCTCGCTCAGTACCTGGTTGACAGCATCGACAGTGTCGGCCACCGGCACGCGGTTCAGCGTGATGTCGTAGCGCTCCTTGAGCGGCACGCCGTAGAATTCGTCCACAAAGCGGTTCAGGCTCTCCGAGCCACCCCACACATACCAGTTCAAAGTCTGGCCGCGTGCCGCGTCGACAATACGCTCCCAGTTGTCGAGATCCAGTTCTGCCGATTGATCGCTCGTCGGCAGCGCGGCGCGTGCGCGGCACCACAGGCGGCAAGCAGCATAACGATAGCGGCGAGCACGGTCAGCGAATAAAATTGGCGTGTGTGCATAGGTGCGGGTTCTCTGTGCGTAGAATTCAAGACTCAGAAGACTCAGTACAGTATCAAGGAGCTTTACGCTCCTGCCTCTTGGCGTCGCAGCAAGCGCGAGAACGCTATTCCTGCCACAAACAGTATCGCCGAAAGGGCCAGTGTCCACGGGTTGATCGCCGCGATATCGAAGTTGCCAGCAAAAATATCGTCGATATCGAGGGATGCACCAGCGAGTACAAAGGTCAGCGTGCCCGGCAGCGAGCCCAGAATGCTCGCCAGGATAAACGGTTTGTACGGAACTCGCAAGAATCCGGCCAGATAATTGACCAGATCGTAGGGCAGATAGATCAGGCGCATGATCAGCACCGTGCTAAACGCATTTGCGCGTAGTCGCTCGGCATACCGCCCAACAATGCCCTGGGTTGCGCCATCGCCTTTCGCAAGCACACCCTGGCCGAAGGCGCGCCCGAAGACATAGGCCAGTGTAGCCGACATATTCGATCCGATCACAACAAAGGCTGTGCCCCACACTGGCCCCCAGATCGCCCCACCCAACAGCGTCACCACGATCGCCGAGAAGAAAGCCAGCGGGCGCAGGGTATAGATAATAATATAGAGCAGCGGGCCGAAAGGCGTGCGCAGCAGATCTACCACGTCTTGCAAGGTCTCGGTGGGTGAACTGCCCGTGATAATGCTGTAGCCGAGAAAGCTGCCGACCAGTGCCAGCCAGATCGCAGCGGCCACCAGTTTTTGCCAATGGCGGGCCAGGAATCCGTCGCGGCGCGCTGTAGATTCATCGGCCACGTTCGTGTCGATCATGGAAGAGAGCTCCTGTATCCTGGTACCAGTAGCGGCTAAATGAATAGTGGAACGTATCCGATCAACACCATGATACTTTGTTGGTTATCTCACGCGCTTGTGCCCTATGACGGCACTCGTGCTATCGGAAACCGTACTACAACTGCCGCGTCGCCCATACAACGCGTTGCGCGGCGGTAACAAACACCAGCACCGTCATCAGGCCGAAGAGTGGGACAAGTGCGCCGGGAAAGAGCACAAAGAGCGTAAACAGCACCACCGTTTCGGCCCCTTCGATCAGGCCGCTCGGCATCGTCACTGTCGTCAACTCGCCGCGCGCCGCCGCTCCAGTGTTGCGCTTCTCCAATAGGGCCGCTAGATACATCCAGCTCGCACCGTTGATGTAGAAGCTCGCCAGGAGCGCCGCTAGGGCTAGGTACGCGCTGCTTGTGCCGCTGGCCAAAGCCAGGCCAAGTGGTACGGCGACATAGACCACATGATCGAGCACAATATCGAGGTAAGCGCCCAGATCGCTCTGCTGGCCGGTCATACGCGCCAACGTCCCATCTAGGCCGTCGAGCAGGCGGTTAGCCACCCAGAGGCCGAGCGCTAGAACGTAGGCAGCCTGCCATGCCGCCACCCCTGCAGCAATACCAACCAGCGCGGCGGCGACGGTCACCGCTGTAGGATGAATGCGGCGTAACGGCCCACGCACCAGCGGAGTGAGCAGCGTCTCTTTCGGTTCACGCAAGACTTTGTCGATCATGCTTCTCTCTTCTCCACCCGGCCAGGGCGCTTGTCCTCATTCACGGCAACTCCCGGTTCCATCGTGCTCGGTGCGTCGCCGCAGCGCAACAGCACACCCACGCTCAACGCTAGCAGTATCAGGGTTACGACTACGACGAGCGGGCTTATTTCGATACCACGTCCGATGCCGCCGACCGCGCTGCCAGCCAGGACGATGACGATCACGCCGGGTAGGCTGCCCAGGGTGTTCCCCGCAAGGAATGGACCAACTCGCACACGCAGCATTCCTACCAGGTAATTCACCGGATCGTAGGGTAGAAAGCTCAGGCGCAGCATTACGACGCTGAACAGCGGGGAGCGCTGGAGACGCGGGCCATAACGCGCACAAAAGCGTGCAATCGAGCCGTGCTCCTGATGCGAGATTCGCCCCAGGCTATAGGTGAGCAGCGCCGAGAGATTGCAGCCAACCAGCGTATACACAACACCCAGCGTTGGGCCAAAACAAGCCCCGGCAATACTACCCATCAGCGCGGCAGGCACCAGCAGCAATGGGCTGAGTGCCGTTACCCCGATAAAGAGCAGCGGCCCAATGAATGCTTGCTCACAGGCCCTGGCAAAGCGCTCTACAAGTTCACTCGGGGTGATCATTTCATACCAAGCGTAGAGCTGCATCGCCCCCGCCACCAGCGCCCACACGGCGAACACCAGCAGCAACCGCAGAGCGAAGAGCGGAGTTCGCGGTCGCCCACTTGTTATGGGCCTGCGCCTAAGCATCGGCTAACCACTTCTTCAGGCTGCGTCGCCGAAAGCCCAGCCGCTTCTGCGCTGTCAGCGCCGAGCGCGAGTAGCGCACACTTTCGCCGATGAAGAACTGGGTCACCTCGCGCAGCGTCGCATCGCCGAAGAAATGCTGCCGGAATGCCCCTTGGCCGATGAAACCGGTGTTGCTCTGCCGCAGCAGGCTCAGGCGCAGCTTATTGGCTGGCAGATGATTGCGGCCCGCAAGAATCTGGTGGAAAGCCCAGGGAATCCAGGGCGTCGCCGCGTACTGTGCTCGGATCACGGTCACCGCTCGATCGACCGCTGCTTCGTCACAGGGGTCGACCGCCTCGATAATGGTGTCGATCGCGTCTGCCAATGTTTTAAACTCAGCAAAGCCGCCGCCGACGAGGCGCAAAGTTGTCACCGTAGCAAAGTATTCCTCCCGGCTGCGCGCCCTACCGCGCGTGCTTAGCAATTTGATATATTCGGTGTAGGCCCCAAGCATCCAGAGCACGCTGTAGACCGACCAGAGCTTATAGTTCGACCACGATTTGTACGAGTTCGCTACGATGCGGTCGTGAGCGGCGACATAGCGCAGGGTCAATTCCTCAAGTGGGCGAAAGCGCTCGGTAGCGTAATCCTGGTCACGATGCGCAGCGAGCAACAGGTGCGCAAGCAGCGCCGTGCTCATCAGTGTTGTGTAAAGGCCCTTAGAATAGAGCGGGTCGATAAACCCGGCGGCGTGGCCTTGCAGGCAGAAGCGCTCGCCGATCACCTGCGTTGAAGTATACTGAAGCCGTTCTGTGCGCGTCCAGGTGCGCGCTGCACGGGCACCACGAAAGTGGGCAGCGATGCTTGGGAAGCGCGCAATAAACTCGAAGAACTCTTCTTCGGGCGTCAGGTCTGGTTGCAACGGGTGAATGCGTGGATCGAGTTGCAACCCGACGCTGACAAGCGGGTTTGTCGCCGCACTATGGTTGTTAAAGGGGATAACCCAGAGCCAGCCGCCGTGGAAAATGTGGTGGAGCGTACCCTCGGAGACCGGAAAAGGAATGCCGTAGTCTTGGTTCGAGGCCGCGATCTGGTTGTAACACGGCAGATCGACCATGTGCGTGAAGATCGTTCGGGTATGCGCCTGTAGGTCGCGGCTGCGCCAGCCAAACTTTTCGGCCAGGATCGAGCGCATCCCGCCCGCGTCGACCACATAATCGGCTTGATAATGCTCGCCCGCTCCGCTCACGATCGTCACGCCATCGGGCGCAACACTAATGTCTTTAACCGACGTGCCCTGCAATACAACCGCGCCGTATCGTATCGCCACCGATGTCAGGAGGTAGTCGCTGTCCTGGCGATGGATGTGCAGTTCGTAACCATGCGGGCGTTGTGGAATAACCGCTTGCAGCGAGCGGCGCAAGTCTTGCGGCTGGCCTTCTGTGTGGTGCAAAAAGCTGAAGTGCCGCTTCAGGCCGTGCGAGGTACCGATTTGTGCCAGGTAATGTTCGGAGCTGAAGTAGGCGAGTTCGGGCACAGCGAAGAGTTCGGCCATCGCCCGCATCGTCTCGGAGGTTTCGAGGATCATAGACTCGCCGACGGCGAATTTCGGGTGTACGCTGGCCTCGAAGATTATCACCTTCAGCCCATGGCGCGCCAGGATAGCCCCCAGACTCGATCCGCTGATGCCAGAGCCGATGATCGCTACGTCGTAGCGTTCGTAAATACTCCCCACTGCTTCTCCTCTGCCATTGGCTGTGGTGCGCTTGGTGTTAAAATTGAGCCTAACCGCAAATTCTTACACACTAATTACAAAACAATGATCGATCAAACAATTTCACGGCGTGATGCACGGCATATTTATGATAACCTAGGCCACGCGCTCGATCGCGCGGAACGTTTCGAGGCGCGCGCCAAGGAACTTGCCCTCAATTTGCTCGCCGCAGGCCCGGGCCAACAGGTGTTGCACGTCGGGGTTGGCACTGGTGCCGAGCACGCTGCCCTTCAGCACGCTGTGGCACCGAACGGCCTTGTAGTGGGCTGCGATTTGTCGCGTGGCATGCTCCAACTTACCCGTTTACGCGCCGATACTCCGCTCTGTGAGGGCGACGCTGCCCGCCTGCCTTTTCAGACGCACCGCTTCGATCGGTTGTTCTCGGCCTATATGCTCGACTTGCTCCCGCTGGCCGAGATTCCCCTGGTGCTCGCCGAATTCCGCCGCGTGCTCCAACCGGGTGGGCAGCTTGTGCTTGTCTCGCTCACGACAGGTGTCGATGTTCCGAGCCGCTGCTTTGTTGCGGGCTGGACGCTGCTCTACCGGATCGCTCCGCAGCGCCTTGGCGGCTGTCGCCCGCTGCAGTTGAGCGATATGCTTCAGCAGGCGGGATTCGCCGTCGAGCGCCATGTCGTCGTGCAGCGCGGTTTCCCCAGCGAAGTGCTGCTGGGGCGGGCCAGCAAGATCCAGGCTTCAGGCTTCAGGTTTCAGTAGTTTCAGCGTATCGCCAGAGGTTCGCCGCTGCGCGAGCGAATGCAATCTTGTGCCTATCGCAAACTGCAATGCTCTTAGCTTTGCGATGCTCTGATCGCACCAGTCGCGTGCTCCGCGCGCTGCGCCGGTGGCCGCGCCAATCGATAGCGCAGGTACGTGCCAAGCTCGCCGCGCAAGCCCGTCAGCGTATCGCGCAAAAACGCGTCGGCCACTTTCTGAATGCCGCTAGAGAAAGTCGGGTAAGGATAGACGATGCGGTAGAGCTTGTAGAGCGAAATGCCCTCCTGGATGGCCAATGAGAAGAGCGAGATCATCTCCGAAGCGCGCGGCCCGACGATGGTTGCGGCGAGGACTTTGCCCGTCAACCGGATGGCATCCACGATAATAAAACCTTGTTGCAGGTCGTCGGTGTAGCCACGATCGGTCTGCGTCACCAGGTCGATCCGGATGCGTTTGATAAGCTCGGGATGATAACGCCGGGCGATCTCGTGCTGGCCCATCCCAGCGGTAGCGACCTCGGGATCGCTAAAGGTTGCGCTGGGGGTAGAAGTGGCTCGGCGGCGCGCGCCGGCAGCGCCGGAAATGCAATGCGCTGCACCACACGTCGCCCCTGGGCGTTGGCCGAATGGGTAAAAGCCGAGGTTGCAGTTACGTCGCCTATCGCGTAGATGCCAGGTACGTTTGTGCGCCCATAGCTGTCGGTAGCAATGCCCTCGCGCTCGCTGAAACGCACGCCAACCTTTTCGATGCCCAGGCCTGCCGTATTGCGCTGCCGCCCGATCGCCACCAGCACATAATCGACACCGTCGAGCACATGCAGTTGCCCGGCGCGCTCGACATGTAACGTGGCGCTTTCTGCATCGTAGGAGTGCGTGCGCGCAGCGCTGTAGACCGAAATGCCCTGGCTGCGCAGGCTGGCGTCGAGCGCTTGTGTCACTTCCGGCAGAAATTTGTCCATCACACGCGGCGCACTAGTGATCACACTTACGCGGGCTGCCGAGCTTGCGAAAGGCGAAGGCCAGTTCCATACCGATCACGCCGCCGCCGACTACGGCTAGGTGCTGCGGCACCACCGCTAACTCGAACACCGTTTCGTTCGTCAGCATACGCTCATCGGGCAGGCCGGTGATAGTAAGTGCCCGTGGTCTCGCGCCCGTAGCGATCACAATATGCTCGGCGCTCATCGTCCGCTCGCCGCCCTCGGCCAGCGCGACAATCACCTTACCCGGCCCGGCTAGGCGCGCACGCCCGAAGATCAAGCTCAGATTAGGTAGTTCGCCAAACTCGTGCGTCTCTTTCTCGCGCAAGGCGTCGCGCTTGCGGCGCACCTCGGCTAGCGTATGGGCTGTATCGTGCGCACCGTGCGCATCCGCCAGGTGGATCAGTGTCTTCGACGGCACACAGCCGACATTAGTACAATCGCCGCCGACGTGTAGCGCTTCGATGACGGCTACCGGCTTGCCAAGATTCGCCAGGCCAACAGCGACGGTCAGGCCGCCTGAGCCGGCCCCGATCACGATCGTATGAAAGGTATCGTTCACAGAATGGTATCCTAATTATGGAAGCTGATACACACGCGTCTCGGGCTTGAATGCCGCCCATGAAAACCAGAAATGGTTTACGGCCACCACCGGCTCCAACTGCATTCCCACCAATGGGCCAGCGGTCGCCCGCCCAAGCACATCCCAGGTGCTCCCGGTTTCTGCATCGGTCAACTGGTCGCCGCTGCGCACAAAAGTCAGCGTACGCCCGTCGACAGTTCGGCTATAGGCGGCGGCTGCACCCACATCGCGCCCATCGGCAACCGAGGCGGCGTCGAGTGCCGAAGCAGTGCCGGCCTGCCAGAGAATCACCAGCGGCTGATCGCCGACCGTATCGTTCACCGCGCCTGCAAGCGCCAACGCTTCGTACGGGTAAGCCACCGCCTGCCCGCCTAAATCAACGGTTAGCACGCGGGCGGTGGCGGGCAGCACCTCCGGCGTCGCCGGGCCGTCGTAGAGAAAGGGCGGCTGATTTACATCATCGTAACCAGCATAGGGGTTACGCCCGTAGTCGCGCTGAAAGCCGGTCTCGCGTGAAAGCACCTGACCACTGGGATGGATGCGGGCAAACTCTTGCCAGGCGATAATCGTTGCAGGGAGGAAGCGCAGCTCAGCGCCAGCCAGTTCGCCGACGATCGCTTTGCCATTGGCCTGCTGCCACCAGCTCTCCGTCTGCCGATCGTACATAATCAGGTTGCTGTAGCGCAGCCGTCCGGTGGTGCCAAAGTCTAACACCCGCTGATCTACGCGCCGATCGAAGACAATGGCCGTGTTACAGAGCGGGCAAAACGTGACGGCTACCGGTACATCGCCGATAGTATCGTTGGCGATTTCGTGCCACATCAGCACCTGAATGGGATAAGCCCGTGCGACCTCACCGACCTGGACGAGCACCACCGGCTCTTGCGGCTCAAGCCAGGTAGCGGCATCCGCCACCTCGACAAACTGCGGCATATCGATCGCTGGAATTCCGTCTTTCGGCGGCCGCCCGCGAAGATTTCATCGTAGGGTATGGTGTGGCGGCTGAAGTCGGTGCTGAACTGGTTGGCACCGTCGGGCGGCGGCTCTGCAGGCAAGAGTTCCGCCACCGGCAGGGCGGTCGCTTCAACCGTTGACACCACCTCCGAGGGGGCTGGTGTGGGCACAGTACTGATAGGAGCGGTACCACAAGCAACCAACAGCGATCCACCGGCGAGAACGAGCAGCAATAGCAGCACTTTGTTCATGATCATGCTAGGTCTTCATCTGTACTATACTATAGTTATTCGAACTTTACACTTCCTGATGAAAGGCTCCGTATGCCGCGCGTATGTGTTTTCGATGTGAACGAAACGCTGCTGGATCTGCGGGCGCTCGATCCAGCCTTTACCCAGGTTTTTGGCGAGGCCAGCGTTCGACGTGAGTGGTTTACGCAGATGATCCAGTCGGCGCTGGTGGCCACCGTTACCGGTGAGTACGCAACCTTCGGCCAGATCGGCGCTGCTGCGCTCGCCATGGTGGCCGCCCGGCGCGGGGTTACGCTGAGCGATGATGCCCGCACGCAGCTGCTGCGTGGTATGCGGAGCTTACCGCCGCACCCCGAGATTCGCGCGGCGCTCGAACGGCTACGTGCTACCGGTCTGCGCCTGGCAACACTCACCAACTCCACCGCTGAGGTTGCCGAAGCGCAACTCGCCCACGCAGGGTTGACCGACCTCTTTGAGCTGCGCCTCTCTGCCGATACGGTGCAACGGCTCAAACCGGCACCGGAAGCCTATCGGATGGCTGCTGAGCGTCTCGGTGTTGCGCCTGGCGACATACGCCTGGTTGCCGCGCACGCTTGGGACATCGCCGGTGCGTTGCGGGCGGGCTGTGCCGCCGCATTTGTCGCCCGCCCGGGCATGGTGCTCGACCCACTCGCCCCCGTGCCCGACGTTGTCGGCGACGATATGCACGCAGTTGTCGAGCAGATCCTGACCTTGGAGCGAGCGTAACGCGCAGATCTTACACGCTGCTTACGAAGAACAAACAAGGAAACGACGAAACTACATTTTTGTATCTACAATATGCACGCATCGCGCTGGTCTCAACACGCACTCACTATTGTTTTTATCATTGTCGGTATTGCTGCGGTCGGTGCATGGCTCGGCCCACTTCACTGGCTCGGCGACATCCTGGCGCTCGTGATCGACTACTATTTTCTGCTCGCCGGGTTGCTGTTGTTGCTGGCGCTCTGGCAGCGCCGCTGGCGCGCGGTGGGGCTCGCCGCTACGATCCTGGTGCTTACAAGTGTACAGCTCACGAGCCATCCACGCGTGACACCCGCCGCACTACCGCAAGGTGCGCGCGAGTTGCGGGTACTGGTCTACAACATTTATTATCTGAATGAAGATCTAGATGCGGTCGTAGCTAGTGTCAAGGCATCCGACGCCGACATCGTCTTTTTAATGGAGTACTCGGAGGCGATCCATGAGCAGATCGGGGCGGCTTTTGCCGACTATCCCTACCAGCTCATCCGCCCGAGCCGCTTCACGATGGGTCTTGCGCTGCTAAGCCGGTTGCCCTTTGAAGCCACCGAGGTGCATCGCAACGAGGAAACGCGCATCCCGATTTACGAGGTGCGGATGCGGCTGAATGGCGACCCTTTTACCCTGGTCGGCGGCCACCCCTGGCCGCCGCAGCTGCGCTGGGGAGCTTTGCATCGTAGCCAGATGGCCGCGATCAGCCAGGTCGCGGCGCAGGCTACGGCACCGCGGCTGATCGTCGGCGATTTTAATGCCGTACCCTGGTCGTACACGATACGTCAGCTGGTTGAGCAAGCCGATGTGCTGCCGATCCGCCAGCCCGTTGATCTGACGAAGACCTGGCGACCGTTGCCGTTCTTCGGTTTACCCGTCGACCATGTGCTGGTCTCGCCAGAATGGCAGGTGCTGGTGCAGAGCTACGGCGCGCCCGGCGGATCTGACCACGTTCCGATGATCGTAGACCTCGCTTTGAACTAAGGCAGGTTTCAAAAAGGAGTTTTATGGTTGGCCCTGTTAAGCTTCCAGCCTGAACGGATGACGCTTCGTGGTTGCGCCGGATGTGTATGTTCTTCAGCCTCGCTGAGAACTCGGCACTTGCAACTCATCCGTAGCGCGCTGTCAAGGGTATAAAATGCTCGTGCTGATGCTCGTAGGAACCCTTGAGCACATCCACGAGCGCGTAGCCGTGCAGCCAGGGGTAACGCACACTATTGTGCAAAACGTCCGCTGGAATGGCAGCGCCAAGTTCGAGAAACTGCTGAAAGCCGTCGCGCCAGTTCTGATGGACTTCGGGCCAGGCCTGCTGCGCATACAGCTGCCGAATATCTGCGTTGTATTCGTCGAGAGCTTCGTCCGCCTCGGGATGCGCCCGCCCAGCCAG
>JAAUTF010000064.1 GCA_012031775.1 Candidatus Altimarinota bacterium
CCGGGCGGGTTTTTGCCCGATACCCCGCCATGGTTTCGTGAGACAGGTGCCCCGAGGTTACCAAGGGCTTGCTCACAGCTGATAGCATCGTCGCCGCTGCCGTGGATCTCGCTACGCTTGCGCCGCGTGCCCGCTCCGGCGATGTCGTCGACGCGCACAGCTGGAAATCGGTGCAAAATTAGTGCAAAAAGTGCTTGACAAATCCTGTGCAAAGGATGAAAATGTATGCAACCAAAAACGTTGGGGTGTGTGTCTATTCTGGCACAGAACAATCTGAAAACCGTTTCTATCGGCGTCGGGCGATCGATCTCGTCGCCGCCGCCGTGACGCCACTACCCTCCTTGCCGCACGCGCAATGGGCTGACGCCACGGTACTGGTCATCGCTTCGAGGAGCTGTCAGGAGAACTACCGTGAAAGCCTTCCAGGACGAAGTTGCGGACAAAGACGAAGACCTGGACGCAGCCCGACCCGATAGTGAGCAAGCGGGCGCGCAATGGGAGGATGAAGACGCCGAAGTTCTCGTCGAAGAGATCGAGGAGGAAACTCCCGACGAGCCGGATAACGAGCCGGTCGAAGACTCGGTGCAACTCTATCTTCACGAGATCGGTCAGGTTGCATTGCTTACGGCTGCCGAAGAAGTTACGCTCGCCCAGGCTATTCTGCGGGGCAAAGAAGCTCGCCGCCGTATTCACGATGAAGAGTATATCAACGGGCGCGAGCGCTTCACTCTTGAGCGCGATGTCGTGCGCGGCGATGAGGCTCGACGACACCTGATCCAGGCTAATCTGCGTCTGGTCGTCAGCGTCGCCAAGAAATATATCGGCAGACCCGATGGCTTTTTATGGATTTGGTGCAAGAGGGCAATATCGGCCTGATGCGTGCAGTCGAGAAGTTCGATTACACGAAGGGTAACCGCTTTTCCACGTATGCAACCTGGTGGATTCGCCAAGCCGTCACGCGCTCGATCGCTGAGCAAAGTCGCCTTATCCGCCTCCCCGTTCATCTCAGCGAGTCGATCGTGCATTTGCGCCGCGCTATTTATAAACTCGAACAGCAGCTTGAGCGCGAGCCCACCGCCGAAGAGATCGCCCATACTATGAACATGAGCTTGCGCAAAGTTAAGCGCCTGCTCCAGGCCTCAACTCAGCCAGTCTCGCTTGAGCAGCCACTGAATAACGAGAGTGAGGGACGCGTTAGCGAAGTGCTCGCCGACGAGAGTCTCGAGACGCCGATGGAGATCGCTGCCCAGAATATGCTCCACGAAGAGCTTTCGGCAGCGCTGAACGATTTGCCCGAGCGCGAGCGCCGTATCCTCCAGATGCGTTACGGCTTGCTCGATGGCCAGCGCCGTACCCTCGAAGAAGTCGGCGTTGCCTTCGGCATTACGCGCGAACGCACACGCCAGATCGAGGCTGAAGCCCTGCGCCGCCTGCGCCATCCCAGCGTTGGCCAGCGCCTCCACGGCTACCTCGACTAGAAAAGAGGCCGGTACTGGTGCAGGAGGCTGCACCAGTACCGGCCTCTTCAGTCTCTTGAGCGTCTGATCAGCGGCAGATAGATCTCGCTGCCTGGCCACATCACCTGTATCGCCTCGCCTACCATGCCCTCACCATCGCGTAATCGCACGTAGAGCCGCTGACGACTGCCCGGCGTCGCCATCCAGAAGAAACGCTCTTGTAATGGTTGCCAATTCGCGCCGATAAAGTCTGGTCGCGGGCTGAGCTGTATCTCGATCGGCTGGTGGCTGTCCGTCGCTGTGATCGCTACCGTCACAGCAAGTGGGCCACCCGGCTCCAATGCTACCGTCGCTCGTGGTGCCAAGCGTAAATCTACGCTTTGTGTGATGGTCGCGCTGTTGCCCGCTCGGTCGAAGTAGCGCACTGCTAACTCATAGCTGCGCTCTTCATCCGGTAGCTGCCAACGGTATGTATCGTAGTAGGGCTGTGGATCTTCGAATGATCCGTCGCGGCCCAGTTGGACGGTCACGATACCGCCCTCTGCATCGATCGCGTTGGTGTCAAGCCGGATCGAGCGCGTGTTAAGCGCCCTCGCGCTCGCCTCGAAGAGGTTTCCGCTCGCCAACTGCGCGATCTCCTCGGCCTTCAGCGACCGTCGGTAGATGCTGAGCTCGTCGAACAAAACACCCGCCTGTGCGCCACCATACGTGAAGCGCCCGAGCTGCACTACCGGCCCTATCGCCGTCGGTAAGCTTATGCCCTGTGCCTCGGCTGCCAGGTTACCATCGATGTAAAGTGCCTTTGTACCGCCTGCTTTGTTCCAGTTGATGACAAAGTGGTGCCATCCCGCCGCAAGCGTGTCGGGCACCGATAGCTCATGCCAGCTCGTGTCGCCCCCTTCACCGCTTGTCCAGAACGTCCACTGTGCCGCGCCATCTGGGCCGAGCAGATCGCGCCGAAGTGCTAATGTCCCTGTGTAATGTGGCGCGCGTCGGCGTTCGCACTGCTCGCTACCATATAGTGGCGCTCAAGACGATTGGCAGGGAATTGCTCAGGAATCAATGCCCATAGGCTAATGCTCCCTGCTTCGACTGTCAGGTTGCCTGTGGTGGGGTACGCCAGTTCGGCATCGCCGAGGCTCAACGCCTGGTTAAAACGCCCACTTTCGTAACGCGGCATGCCGCTCAGCGCCGGGAAACCCGCGCCCACCTGCTGCAGTGAGTGTCCGTCGAAGCCGACATGGAACAGAAGATCGCGATCTGGATTGATCGCCAAGGTGCCGATCGGCGGATTCGTATCTGCCACGAGCGGTGGCAGCGGCAACTGATCGGGCGGTGTAAAATCGTACTGCCCAACCAGTGATGCGTCCCAGAGCCAACTACTTGCTGCACAGCCCGTGTAGGCCGCGCACGGGTCTGCACCCCCACCATACCAGCCATACGGGTCGACCTGGCGGCCAAAATGGCGCACTTCAAAATGCAGGTGCGGCGTACCGCGCACAAAACCACTTGTCCCACTGGTGCCAAGCACTGCGCCAGCATCAACCCAGATGCCATCATTGCTATCGATCCGCCCGTTGAAGATCGGCGCAAAGCTGTCTAGATGCCAGTACACCGTCTCGTAACCGCCCGGATGCACGATCACGACACCGTTGCCGCGATGGGTGCGGGCATACGCCGTGCCAGCAGCTGCGGCCAGCATTGGTGTGCCGATCGGCAGGTCGGGAAAGTAATAGTCGTGGCCATCGTGGCCGTTGTATTGAACATTTCCCTGGCCCAGGTAGTTCACCACGTAATTGTTGCCGTCCGCGCCGCTGTCCACCGTTGGATAGATATGGTCGAAGTAGGCAAGATGGACAACGCGGGTGCCATCGGGCCAGGGTTTCAGCAGGGTGAACGCGCCCTGAGGCACATTTATGCCGTCGGGGATGGGTGCTACCAGTTCTGGTAGTTCGTTGTTGAAATATGCAGCAAACACTTGCGCAAAGCGCTCGACTGCCGCGCGCCATGCTTGTGATGAACGCCCCTTCGCAAGAAAACGCTGTACAGCAACGCTCTCCGGTGCCTGGTCGAGCTGCAAGGTTAGTGTGACACCATCGCTGAAACGTAGCGTCGGCGCCTTGCTATACGGGCCTAAGCCGGCGCGTAGTTCCCGGCTTAGCCATTCGATCTGCGCGGCGAAACTATCTGGCCCGACTGTGCCAAAAGGCTGTCGTAGTTGCGTCTCAGTAGGATTCGGCGCGCTAAGCAGCCCAGCCGTCGTCTCTAACATCGCTAGATGCAGGCGCGGGCTAATACCATAATAAAGGCTATTGCTTTCGATAATCGTCGCGGCACTGCGCCCATCATCGCTGTAAGCCTTTAGCACGCCTGGCTGCGCATTGAGCGTATTCTGCACCCCCAGGCTACCGGGTTGACGAGCGGCAGCAGGCTGAGGAAAAACGGCTATAAGGAGCACGAGAACAAGAAAAATGCGCTTCACAGAGGAGCCCTCGACAGAATGGAAAATGCAGGGCGATGGTAGCACGTAGCCATTACATACGTCAATTCCACTGGATGACGATTCGTTAAGGGCCGTTATAAAGCCCAGTATATGCTGCTGTGTTGTGGTGTGTGGTATCGCCGCGCACGACGACACGCGCTTCTTCACAAACCCTTTAGGTTTCTTGTATCCTTAGACAGGTTTCAAAAAAGCCGTTGGTGCTGGTCAGTGGTGGCGGCAAAGCCGCCATCACTGACCAGCACCAACCCATTTCTGAACCTGACGTTCGCCAGTATGTGACTGTTCTGGCGAACGATGTCTTACATCACGAAGAGGAAGTAGAGATCGTTCACGTTGGTGCCGCTCGGGCCGGGTAGCAGGAGATCATCGAGCTGTGCAAAATAGTGGTACGCATCGTTCTGCATCAGAAAAGCTTCTGGCACGTTTCCGACGCGTAAGCCGCGTGCAAGGCTGTCACCGTTCGCCACTGCGCCCGCTGCATCGGTCGGGCCATCATCGCCATCCGTGGCGAGCCCCACCACAAAAACGTCGCCGATCCCAGCCAGTTCGCGCACCGCGCCAAGCGCGACTTCCTGGTTACGCCCGCCGCGCCCCGCACCGCGTATTGTCACCGTTGTCTCGCCGCCGATTATAACGCAGGCTGGCCGCATAAGCGGCCGCCCGTAGACGGCGATCTCGCGTCCAATAGCCGCCAGCACTCCGCCGATCACGCGCGCTTCGCCCTGGATATAGGTGCTTAACAACAGTGTCCCAAAGCCGCGCTCAGCAGCTGTCCTAAGGGCAGCTTCCGCCGCCTGTGCGTTGCTGGCCACAAGCAGGTTCTGCACGCGCCGAAAGATCGGGTCGTCGTCAATAGGGTTCTCAGCGATCTCACCGCGACAGCCTGCCTCTAGCCGATTGCGTATTGCCCTCGGCACAACATCCGTCAGAGCATAGCGCTCAAGGATTGCATAAGCATCGGCGAAAACGCCCGCTGTCGCCCACCGTTGGCCCAGACGCGATGATGTCGAGCGGATTGCCGATTACATCTGAGAGAATGAGGGTGACGAGCTGTGCTGGCGCTGCCATACGCGCTATTCCACCGCCCTTGATCGTGTCGAGGTGCTTGCGTAGTGTGTTGATTTCGTTGATCGTCGCACCGCTCGCCAGCAAGCTAGCTGTCAGCGCCTGAATGTCGCTCAGCTCAATGCCCGGCGCTGGTAGTGTCATGAGCGCCGAAGCCCCGCCGGAGATCAACGCCACGACCAGATCGTGTTCGCTAGCGCTATCAGTAGATCCGCCAACTGTTGTGTCGCCGCAACCCCGCGCTCGTCGGGCACCGGGTGCCGTGCCGCACACGTTCGATAGCGAAGCTTCGGCATAGAGTTCTGCTCAGAAGTACGAAACGCATCTTCTGGATTCTGAATTGTGCTTTCTAAATCAGCAGCGCCCTTCACGATCACAACCCCATCGCTCACATACTCGCCAAGCACCGCTGCTGCTGCACTCGCCATCGCCGCTGCCGCCTTGCCCGCGCCAATAAGCAAAACGCGCTCGACCTGTGCAAGATCGTAGCGCGCCTCGCCGACGAATAAGGTTGTGCCTTCCCGCCGTAGATAACGACGTACCGCCGCGCCTGGCTCTACAGCGCTAAGCGCAGCAGCCAGCACCGCCACGACATCCTCGCCTTGCGGATGCACGCGCAAGCTGTGGGTTAGCAGACGAAGCGCATCCATATCGTATATCCATTTAGTTCCACTATAGAACAATCCTCCATAGTTTGTAGCGAGAAGGTAGTGCTTGCACGCGGGAACACCACGTGCAAGCACTGGTGTTCCTACATAGGTTGTAAAGAAGCTGGCGGTGTTGCTTGCAGTTACGCCGTAAGCAACGACACAGCCTCGAAAACGGTTTGTGAGCAAGCTTGTGTGAAATCTGGCGGCTACGTCGCCAGATTTCACACAAGCAATGTACAACTCATGGAGGATTGCTATCTATTATTTTAGACGTTAAAGAGGAAGTGGCAAATATCGCCATCCTGCACGATATAAGTTTTTCCTTCCATACGCACTGTACCGGCCTTCTTGGCATCGTTCATGCTACCTGCGCTCATCAAATCCTTAAATGCAACGATCTCGGCGCGAATAAACCCGCGCTGGATGTCGGAGTGGATGGCACCTGCCGCCTCTACAGCGGGCATGTTGCGGCGGATAGGCCATGCGCGCACTTCATCTTGCCCGGCGGTGAGGAAGCTGATCAGCCCAAGTAGGTCGTACGAGCGCTGGATAACACGGTCGCGTGCGGCTTGCTCGATGCCCAGATCGTCCATAAAGGTGCGCGCGTCGGCGTCGTCGAGCTGCGCAAGTTCGGCCTCAATCTTGCCGGCGAGCGCAACTACTGCGCTGTTGCGGTGGGGATAGCTGAGCGTTGGCGCCTGGTCGAGCGCGTCTTCGCCGACGTTCAGCACCAGCAGCATAGGTTTGGCTGTGAGAAACTGGTAGCCACGTAACGAGCGCTCTTCGTCGTCGCTCATCGCGACGGAGCGAATTGGCGTTTCGTTCTCTAGCGCTTCTTGCAGCCGCACTAATAGGTCGCGCTCGGCGATGCGTGCTTCCTTTTCGCGCGAGGCCATCTTGCCGATCTCCGAGTTGAGCCGGTTGAGCCGACGCTCAATGATCGCCAAGTCCGAAAAGGCCAGCTCAAGGTCAAGCGCGGCAACGTCACGTGCTGGGTTGATACTGCCATCCGGATGCGGCACGCTGCTGTCTTCAAAAGCGCGCACCACGTGCAGCAGTGCATCGGCAGTGGCGATATAGTTCAAAAGCGCCGCCGGCAGTCCGCCGCTCTGTCGGTCGCCGCTACCGCTGATGCCGGCCACATCGACGTATTGCACGTCCGCCGGGGTGATCTTGCGCGGGTTGAACATCTTCGATAGAGCCGCAAGGCGCTCGTCTGGCACCTTGACGGTCGCCAGATTTGGCTCTATCTGGCCCGACGAATAAGCGGCTGTCTCCGCATTGCCGCGTGTTAACGCGTTAAAGACTGTTGTTTTGCCGCTGTTGGTTAAACCGACAATCGCTATTTTCATTGAGTAGGATTGCTACAGTAGCCCTAACATGGTTTGTGAAGAATCGCGTGTCGTCGTGCGCGGCGTCGCCACCCACGACGACACATCTCTCTTACCACAACCTAATGTAGGATCGCTATATGTTAAAACACATTCACGCTGGCCGGAAGTATAGCGCTTCTAGCGATGCGCTGCAAACGACGTATGTAGCTGTTCGCCACTCACGACGGTTGTAATCTTTGTTGCAAGGGCTGTTATAAACCGATCTATAAATGAACTAATCGTCATTCAGGATGAGCACTTTTGGGCGTGGCCCCTCGTATAATGAGTATGCGAGCTGGGGCTGGGAGGCCGTTTATGTCTCTGCACTATGACGACATATATCGGTCGCCCGAGACCTGCCACGCCGCATTCGGATGAACTGGGGAAGCATGCTGGCGCACGATGATTTACGTGACATAGTACTGCGGGCACAGGTAGGAGAGAGTGCCGCCCTTAGCGAGATCTATCGGCGCTATGCCGGTATGATGCTGCGTTATCTCTATGCGCGTGTTACGGAAAACGAACTGGCTCAAGATCTGACTCAGGAAGTTTTTATTCGCGTGATGAAGTGGATCGACCGTTTTGAATATCGCGACGAGAAAGCATTTCGTGCCTGGCTCTATACGATCGCTACGAACGTTTTAAATAACCATCATCGGCGGCGTCAGTTACTTTCCACGCCGCTCGATACATATGACGATGATCTGGCGATCCCCAGTTCGCCCGATGATGCTCGACAAGTCTGTGATCGGGTGGCATTGGAGCAAGCAATGCAGCAGCTCACCAGCGATCAACAGCAAGTTATGACCTTACGCTACTTTGCCGACTTGAGCAATAGCGAGATCGCGGGCGTTCTACGTCGTAGCGAAGGCGCGATTAAGGCTATCCAGCATCGGGCTTTGCAGAGCTTACATCGGTTGTTGAGCTCTGAAACGGACGACGCACGGCAAAGTAGCCGCGCGTCCACAGCGCAGGCGCGTGAGCTGGAACATCAGCCACCTCTGCGTTCTGTAGCGCTTGGCCAACTAGAGCCGCGCTCAGGAGACTAAGGATTGCGTACCGATCTGGCATTTGTCATCGAGGAAGCGCTCGACCGCCTTGAGCGCGGCGACAAGATCGAGGATATTCTTCACGATTATCCCGATCATACCGCTGTGCTTGAGCCGTTTTTGCGCGCTTCCGACACAGTTAACGCCAGCACGGTTGCTGCACTGCCACCTGAACTCGAAGCATGGCTCGATGTCGGTCGCCGTGAATTCGAGGCTATCGCTAGCCAGGAAGAGGCCAAACGACGGCGCGTGCCTCGTCCGCAGCTGCGGCGGTCGTGGAACCTCTCGCCCCGCTTTGCCGGTGCGCTGATGGTCTGTGTTCTGGCGCTGCTCTTCTCGTTTCAGTCTGTCTCCGATGCTGCCGCACAGAGTTTGCCGGGCGATATCTTTTATCCGGTGAAGCTCGCCAGCGAGCGTATTCAGCTTGTGCTTACCACGAACGAGGCGCAGCGTAATGCGCTGCAAGTGGAGTTGATGCGGCGGCGTGTCGATGAAGTTGATACCTTGCTCATGCGCAAAGATGCCGACGAACAGCTCAATCTCGGTGTGCGCTTGCTTCAAGATCAGCTCGATACGACGCTGGCGGCTCTGCAGCAGAGCGATGTTTCAACGCGCCAATCCGTTGGCCAGGATCTTGCGCCATTGCTTGCTGACGCCCAGCGCAGTCTGGAGCGCGCCGCCGAGGCTGCGCCTGAGCAGTCGGCTATTTCTGAAACTCTCGAAGATGCTGTCGCCGCCGCGACAACGCTTGACGCTATCGTCGCAACGGCGGCGGTCGAGCCTACCGCCGCACCAGTGGTTGTTATTCCCTCGCTTGCTGGTACGCCGACTAGCGGCGCGCTGCCTCAAACCACTAACCCGGCGGGTAGCAGCCCGATTGATGGTGCTGCGCCGACGACGACTGCCGACACGATCGCTTCGCCAATTAGCGGCCCCGGCCTTACGCCAGGTGCCCCGACGGCCTCATCTCGTACGCCGACGCCACTCACAACCGGTACCGCTCGCCCAGGCCAGCCTGCTACCGCGACGGCGACAGCGCCGCCTGTCTCGACATCGATCCCGGCTGCTACCTCAACTGTGGTTGATGCCCCGGCTCCAACTGCTGCTGCTACCGCTGCTCCGTCGGAGACATCGCCAGTACAGCCGCCAACGGCTACACCAATACGTACGCCTCAACCGGCAGCCACGGCGACACAGCGCCCAACGCAGACGGCACCGACCTCACCGTCTGTAACGCCGGTGACGGTTCCTCAGGAACCGCCGACGCGAACGCCTGTACCCTCGGCCACGCCGACAACCACACCAACTGTGGAACCCACGGCTACCGAGCGTCCGACGGCAACGCCCACCACGACGGCGACGCCGCCTTCCGCTGAGCCTACGCCACGCCCAACCCTGGAGCCGACTGCTACGCCAACAATAACGCCGACCGCGGAGCCAACGGCGACGGCGACCGCGGAGCCAACGGTGACGCCGACTGATGAGCCGACAGCGACGCCGATCGCAGAGCCAGTGTTACGACCAATTCTTGAGTGCGTTATTCCACTGGAAGAGGGTAGTTTTATCGCCTATTTCGGCTATCGCAGTAACGCTGAAAACGATACTACCCTCGCCATCGGTGAGAACAATCGGTTTTCGCCCGCGCCCTTTGATCGTGGCCAGCCGACAATCTTTGCGCCTGGTCGAAGCCCGTTCTACCCAAATGCGGCGTTTAGCGTTATCTCTGATGTCGAAGCGCTTGTCTGGCATCTCGATGGACGAACGGCCACGGCGACGCGTAACTCCGAGCAATGTGATGATAACGGCGATGAGGACGATTAGCTCAATGTGCCCTTTGTTCACGCGCGTCGTACCGTATTGGTACGACGCCTTTTTTTTGGTTGTTATAGTAGTCCTAAATTAGGTTGCCTTAGCGGCTGTGCCGTTGCTGGCGGCATAGCTGCCAGCAACGACACAAACTTCTTCACACACCGGTTAGGGTTACCATAGTTGTAGCACGCGTGCTCGCACCATCATCTTCTGCGGTAGGGTATAATGATTGTGGCTGTATAATCGGCTCTTACAAGGACTACGCCGATGAAATTATCTCCTGAGAAGGTAGAGCAGCTTGCTGCTAACATTGTAGACGGCCTTGCCGAGGTAGATGGCATCCTATTTATGGGAAATGATAGCCAGATTCGCCTTGCCATCGCTGAGATCGTAACCGATGAATTGATGGTTGAGGAAGTGCTTGACGCTGAAATCCACAAGATGCTGCAGGCCTATAAGTACGAAATTACCATGGGCCGCCTTAATTACGATGAGCTTTTCCGCAAGACACGTCAGCGCTTGATCGCCGAGCGCAAAATCGTGCTGTGAAATGCCTGGTCGAGAATCCATTCGAGCGCAGCACCGCAGCCACGGATCTTGCGTTAGCTGTTGTTGGTCTAGCCTATAGCAACATGCTTCACGCCCGGCGGCAACGTGATCCGTATCGTGCCCGGCTTTGGTCGGCAGTTTTTCTGAATTTCGCCCTTGCCGCCGGGTTCGGAGCAGCTGCTCACGGTCTACAAATGCCTCCGGCACGTAATCGTATCCTCTGGCACCCGCTCTATGCCTGCCTCAATGTGAGCGTTGCGCTTATGGCCGCAGTCGCTACCTATGACCGTTGGGGACTGCGCGCTCTACGCCGGGCCGCTCGCCCGCTGTTCGTCCTCGCTGCGCTCTGTTTTATTGTTACACGCAGCGTTCGTCGCAGTTTTCCGGTTTTTATCGTGTATGAAACGCTAACGATGTTGTATGCCCTTATGCTCTACTGCGATCTGGTGCGGCGGGCTAGGCCTGGCGCACTGGCTACTGTGGTAGGTATTGCCCTGACCATGCTTGCCGCTCTGGTGCAGAGCAGTCGCCTGCGTGCCCGCATTTGGCGCTGGGAGTTCGATCACAACGGCCTCTTTCACCTCGTCCAGCTTGTTGCCCTGCCGTTGATTGCCCAGGGCGCGCTAACGAGTGTTGAGGCAAATAGCGACGTATGATTCTCATAACTCGATTTTACAGTAACGCTAAGGAATTTGTGGAAAAGTGGGTAGCCCTTACACGCGGCGCAGCTGCGCGCAAGCACTACCGCCCTGCCACAACCTATGTAGAGTCACTATATTGTGCAAAAAACTATTTGTTGCTCTTCTTTCTGTCGTTAATGCTCGTTTACCTCCCGGCCTGTGCTCCGGTCTCGCCTGCATCACGCCCTGAAGAACAGCTGGTCGACAACCTGCGAATCGCACTTGAAGCGAATATCAAACCACAGCTGAACGTCAACGAGGTCTTTATGATCACGCTGCGCGATGCTCAAGGCCAGCCGATAGCTAATGCCGATGTTTATCTCGATCTCGACATGCCTGCAATGCCTATGGGCTCTAATCAGCCGATTGCCGAATATATCCAGAATGGGCAGTATCGTGCTGAAACAGCGTATACAATGACAGGCGACTGGACGATCGATGTAGTTGTCAATCATAATGATAAAGAATATCGTGCTCGCTTCGAGCGGATCGTCCCTGAAAATTGAAAGGAGCGCAAATATGCTGCGTCTATATATGCTGATCGCGGTAGTGGTGGTTTTGAGTGGATGTGGTGCGGCAGCGCCAGCAGCGGAAACTGGTGTTATCGGACAAGAGGCGAGCGCCGATTTGGTGCCGGTGGTCGCAGCTTCCGAGTTAGAGGTTGGTCGCCCTCGTTTACCGCTGGGCATTTTGCAGAACGGCACGCCGATCAACGACCCTCAACTTGCACTCACATTACGGTTTTTCTACCTCGACGGCCCGGAGAAAGACAAAGTCCAAAGCGAAGCGCAGGCTGTCTACCGTGGTGAAGGCCTCCCTGTTGGCCTCTACGTCGCCTATCCCACGCTCGATAAGCCCGGGGGTTGGGGTATGGAAGTAGAGATTCCTAACGCTACGGGCGCGCCAACCCTAAAACGTGTGCGCCTTGATGTTGTCGAAAAGCCGAGTGTGCCTGCGGTCGGCCAGCCTGCTATTGCGAGCAATACGCTGACCGTGGCAGACAACCCCGATCTGAAACAATTGACTTCGGACTTCGAGCCGGATGCCGATTTGTATCAGCTTAGTATTGCCGATGCGATCGCCGCCAATAAGCCCTTCATTGTAGCATTTGCTACTCCAGGCTACTGTCAGACCGCAGTCTGCTCGCCCAATATGCAGGTGCTCAAACAGCTCAAGCAAGAGTTCGGCGCGCGGATCAATTTTATCCATGTCGAAGTGTACCCCTACCCTTTTGGCGAGTCGTTTCAGCGGCAGGAACGCGTTGCTGCGATGGACGAATGGAATTTGCGCACCGAGCCGTGGACGTATCTTGTCGACGATGCTGGTGTTATTCAGGCAAAATATGAGGGCGGTATCACCCTGAGCGAACTGCAGCCGGCACTAACACAGCTGGCGAACGGCGAAGCGGTTGTGCCGGTGCAAGAATGAACATTGTTTCGCTTGAGCAGATCAGTAAGCAATATGGTGAGCGTCCGCTTTTTACTGATGCCTCGTTTGGTCTGGCGCAAGGCGAGCGGGTAGGTGTTATCGGCGTTAATGGCAGCGGCAAAAGCACGCTATTGCGGATTATTGCCGGTATCGAAGTGCCTGACAGCGGGCGCATCGCCTTTATCGGCAATCTTCGCATTGCCTACCTGCCGCAGATGCCCGATCTCGATCCACAGCTGACGGTGCTGGAGACTGTGTTCAGTGGCGAGACGCCGGCCTTACGTCTACTGCGCGATTATGAGCGGCTCAGCGCACTCTTGATCGAGCGCCCTGATGATACTAACCTGCTCGATCGGCTTAACGATCTCACGGTTCAGATGGACAATCAGGGTGCCTGGGATGCGGAAGCCGCAGCACGAGCTGTTATCTCACGGTTAGGGCTCGACGGCCAGATTGCGATGCCGGTCAACCTGCTCTCTGGTGGGCAGCGCAAACGCGCAGCATGGCACGTGCGCTTATCGCCGAGCCCGATCTGCTGATCCTCGATGAGCCGACAAATCATATCGATACCGACACCGTGGAGTGGCTAGAGGAATATCTGGCCCGGCTCAAAGGCACACTTTTATTAGTCACCCACGATCGTTACTTTCTCGATCGTGTCGTATCGCATATGATCGAAATCGATCGCGGCAAAATTTATCGCCATGCTGGTAATTACAGCGCTTTTCTCGAAGTACGCGCCGAGCGCGAGCTTCAAACTATTGCGGCAGAGGAAGCGCGCCAAAACTTATTGCGTAAAGAGATGGCTTGGCTGCGGCGTGGGGCGCAAGGGCGTACTACTAAGCAGAAAGCTCATGTGGAACGTGTTTATGCGTTGATGGACGATCGCCCCGATGCGCCGCAGCGCAGTGTAGAGATCGACCTTGGCGCGCGTCGGATCGGCAAGCGAGTGCTGGAAATCAAAAATCTGAGCAAACGCTACGGCGCGCGCGCGCTTATCGACAACTTCAACCTTGAATTATCGGCCAGCGACCGCGTTGGCATCGTTGGGCCGAACGGTAGTGGCAAGTCGACGCTGCTCAACCTGATCGCAGGGCGTCTCCAGCCCGATAATGGTATCATCCGTCTTGGTGAAACGATCCATATTGCTTACTACGACCAGGAAAGCGCCGGTTTAAACGAAGAGCTGCGAGTTGTAGATTATATCCGGGAGGCGGCAGAGCAGATTCGTGGTAGCGATGGCGCATTGGTTGCAGCGACACAAATGCTTGAGCGCTTTTTGTTTTCGCCCGAAGCACAATGGGCGACGATACGTACCCTTTCGGGAGGTGAGCGACGGCGACTCTATCTGCTGCGCACGTTGATGTTTCAGCCCAATCTGCTGCTGCTTGACGAGCCCACCAACGATCTCGACATTCAAACCTTGACCGTGCTTGAGGATTACATCGACACCTTTCAGGGTGTGGTGATCGCTGTCTCCCACGATCGGTACTTCCTTGATCGTGTTGCGCAGCGCATCATTGCCTTCGAGGAAAACGGCATCTTGGTGGAATATCCCGGCAATTATGAACGCTACACCGAATATCGGTCGCGCAAACAAATTGCCACGCCACCGCCACAACGTGTGGCAGCGGCCAGGCCTCAGCCAGTTGCGGTAAAACAGCGCCGCCTTAACTACAAAGAGCGACGAGAGTTGGCCGCCTTAGAGCAGCGCGTTGAGCAGCTTGAGACACAGAAAGTCACGTTAGGTGAAGAGCTTAACACTATCGGTAGTAATTATGAGCGCTACCAACAGCTTTCCGATGAGCTCACAAAGATCGAGCGCGAGCTTGATCAAGCCGTGGAACGTTGGGCCGAACTGGCGGAATTTACCGATTAAGGAATGTCATCTCGCGAGAAATTGACCAAAAATGTCTTAATCGAGCCAGGATACAAAACGAGGTAAGTGCCATAGCAGTGCGGAAAACACAGCTCATGACAAGATTTGACAGACCGTAGCAGGAGTGCTATACTACCGCACGTTGTGAGCGCAATGGTTTTCACTGCTTTTCGGGCAGGCAAACCAAGACAAAGTTGGCCAATGGCCCGAACCTATTGCGAAC
>JAAUTF010000065.1 GCA_012031775.1 Candidatus Altimarinota bacterium
CCAACGATGCACAACGCCGATCGCGCTATCGATCATTCGTGTTCATAGCAATAAACGCTCACACAGTATACAGCAGAAGGAGGCCGAGCCGATGATTATTTCACGCACACCACTGCGCATCAGTTTTGCCGGCGGCGCAGCGATCTCGCCGCTTACTATCGTCAGGAGCCTGGCGCAGTCGTTAGTGTTGCGATCGACAAGTATATCTATATCACCGTGAATACGAAGTTCGATCATCAGATCCGCGCAAGCTACTCGGTGACGGAAATCGTCGACTCAGTCGAACAGTTGAAGCACCAGCTCATCCGCGAGGCGCTGCGCCTGGTGCGGCGTGAAAAGAGCATTGAGATCACATCGATCTCGGATATCCCCTCGCAGGGCACCGGCCTCGGCTCATCGAGCACATACACGGTCGGCCTGCTGAACGCGCTCTACGCGCACAGCGGGCGTTTCGCCAGCGCCGAGCGCCTGGCCCATGAAGCTTGCCATATCGAGATCGACCGTTGTGGTGCGCCGATCGGCAAACAAGATCAATATATCGCCGCATATGGCGGGCTGCAGTTTATGCAATTTAACCCCGATGAGACGGTCTTTGTCGACCCGGTGATCTGCGCGCCAGAAACGAAACATCGCCTTGAGCAACGCTTGCTGATGCTATACACCGGCATCACCCGCTCGGCCGACGGTGTCTTGCGCGAGCAGCGCACCAATACTAGCAGCGACGCGGCCAAGCGCAACAATTTGCACCAGATGGTGCAGCTAGCCACAACCTGCGTGTGGCGCTGTGCAACAACGATCTCGACGCATTCGGCGCGATCTTGCACACGGGCTGGAAGCTGAAACGCGAACTGGCTTCGGGCATCAGCAACCCACAGATCGACGATTGGTACGAGCGTGCCCGCCGCGCCGGCGCTGAAGGCGGCAAGATTCTCGGCGCTGGCGGCGGCGGTTTTCTACTGCTGTACGCACACGAAGAGCAGCACGATGCCATCTGTGCCGCTCTATCTGAACTGCGCCGTATTCCGCTCAGCTTTGAGCCGCAGGGCAGCAAGATCATTTATATCGAGGAGTCGCGCGGCTAATACGCTGATCGTCTTTTTTACATACCGCCGCCATACTCGCCCGCCCAGGCGCTGAAGCGGGCGAGCGCAACGAATTCTGCAGCGTTGTACTGGTGCAATTGGAGATTGCGCCGTCATGCTCCACAATCTCGTTCGTATGGTAACTCTCGTGTACAATATGAGGAAGTTAGGACTCAGATCCTTCGCGGGCTTCTGAGTCCTGAACCCTGAATCCTGAATTTTGAATTCCACCAAAAGAGTCTGCTATGTCTGCGCCTTTCGCCTATACGATCAGTTATGGCAAGGTTGCGGTGCCGGTATACCGTATGTATGCCGCGCCGCTTCGTGATCTGCCAGCGCTCCCCGAGTCGTCGTTTAGCGGTCGCGCCAATATTGTGTTCGCCGCCGAGATCGATGTCGAGATCTTCGGCGATGATTTTTTGCCTGCCTATACATACGGCGATAACACGATGGTGGTGGCAACCGACACCATGAAAAACTTTATCCTGCGCGAGTCGCTTACCTACGCGGGTGCCACACTCGAAGGCCTGCTCGATCATCTTGGGCGCGGCTTTCTTGCGCGCTATCCAGTTATGCCTGCGCTGCGCATCAGCGGGCGCGAGCTACCATTTCGCGCTGTCGAGGTGCCGCAGGGAACATCGTTCGGCGCGAGCGAGCTGGTTTTTACGCGTGATTTTCGCCGATTTCAGCAGCGCCACGCTCTTTCTCGCGCGCGCGCACGATACGGTCGTGCTGCGTGAGCACCGTTGTGGGCGCGAGCAGCTGCTGGTGATGAAAGTCAGCGGCAGCGCTTTTACGCGTTTCCAGCGCGACGATTACACCACATTGCCTGAACGCGGCGATCGCCCGCTCTTTATACTGCTGAACCTGCACTGGACGTATAACGACCCCGCCGCTATGCTTGCGCCAAGCCACGAGCGTTATATCGCCGCCGAGCAGGTGCGTGACGTCTGCACTACTGTCTTCCATCAGTTCGTCAGCGAGTCGATTCAGCACCTCGTCCACGAGATGGGGCTGCGCCTCTTTGCGCGCTTCCCGCAGATGGCGAGCATCAGCTTCGATGGCCAGAATCGCACTCGCGACCCGATTGCCGCCGAGGGGCAGGCGAAGGTGTACAGCGATCCCTTCCCCGCGTATGGCCAGATTCGGCTGACGATGACGAGGGTGTAGAGTGTGGAGCAAAACCATGGAACTTTGGGACTGCGGTTCCTAACACGCAACCGAATGGTTCACCTGCTTCCCTCAGTAGTGCTGATTAGGAAGATTGATTATGCCAGGACGCCTGACGACGCATGTGCTCGACATTATGCATGGGCAGCCCGCCGCAGGGATGCACGTTGCGCTCTATCGCATTGATGGCAATGTTCGCACGCACGTCAAGGCGGCGCTGACGAACAACGACGGTCGTCTCGATGCAGCCTTGCTGGGCGATGATGCGTTTCAGCTTGGTAGCTACGAGCTTGTTTTCGCCGTCGCAGCATACTTCGCTGCGCTTGGCGTTTCGCTTAGCGCGCCGCCTTTTCTCGCCGATGTGCCGATCCGTTTCGCCCTTGCCGAGTACGCCCACTACCACGTGCCGCTGCTTGTCTCGCCATGGGCGTATAGTACCTATCGCGGGAGCTAGTACAGCGCGGCGGCAGGTCGTTTCCGGGTATAGGCGCGCTTGAGTGGCCACAATCAGGCGTCCACCGCAGGCAGACCGACGCGTCAGCATGCTTCACGCTTTAATGAGCCTATGAACGATGATATCGCGACCATTATGCGCCGCTGCGACGAGTTGGGCGCGCTTAGTGAAGAGCCCGATCGACTAACGCGGCGCTTCGCCACGCCTGCCATGCGTGAGGCACAATCGTTGGTAGTAGGCTGGATGCACAACGCCGGGATGCTGGTTGCGCACGATGCGGTCGGCAATCTTTTTGGGCATTACGCGGCATCTAGGCCAGATGCGCCTATTTTGCTGCTCGGTTCGCACCTCGACAGTGTACGCAATGCCGGCAAGTACGATGGCCCGCTCGGTGTGCTCCTGGCGCTCGCCGCTGTCGAGCGCTTGAACGCAGCGGGGGCGCCGCCTGCCGTTTGCGATCGAGGTCTGCGCCTTCGCCGACGAGGAGGGCCTGCGCTACCCGACGGCCTATCTCGGCAGCTCGGCGCTGGCTGGCAGCTTTCAACCTAGTTGGCTCGATCTGGTCGATAAAGACGGTATACCACTGCACGCGGCGCTGCGTGCTTTCGGCGGCAACCCCGAGCATATCGCTAGCTGTCGCCGCGACCCGGCGACAGTGCTCGGTTACTGTGAAGTGCATATCGAGCAGGGGCCGGTGCTAGAGGCGAACAAGCTGCCGGTCGGCATTGTTACCGCCATCGCTGGCCAGAGTCGCCTTCATGTCGATTTCACCGGCACTGCGGGCCACGCCGGCACTGTGCCAATGGCGCTGCGCCACGACGCGCTCTGCGCAGCGGCGGAATTCGTGCTCGCTGCTGAAGCGCTGGCCCAGGCTACTCACGGCCTGGTCGCCACTGTCGGCCAGTTCGCCGTAGAGCCCGGCGCTAGCAATGTCATCCCCGGGCAGGCGAGGCTAAGCCTTGATGTGCGCCATCAGGACGATGCCGTGCGTGAAGATGCGCTTGCCGCCCTGTATCAACACGGGCAACGTATCGCCGACGCCCGCAACGTGGTGTTACACTGGCATGCGCATAGCAGCCACCCGGCCACGCCTGCGATCAGCAGCTCAGCCGCTTACTGGCCAGCAGCGTTGAGCAGTGCGGCTACCCGGCGTTTGCCCTGCCTAGCGGCGCAGGCCACGACGCCGTCGCGCTTGCCGCGATCGTGCCGACCGCGATGCTCTTTGTGCGCTGCAAAGGCGGTATCAGCCACAACCCTGCCGAGGCCGTAGATGCTGACGACGTCGGCGTGGCACTCGATGTGCTAACAGGCTTTGTCCAGCTGCTCGCCGGGCAGTATTAACCGCAAAGACATAAGGGCATTGTGCTAGATACTCTCAGCTGCGTTAAAAAGAGAATCTATGATGCGAACTTTGCTCATTCGTAATGCTACACTTGTCGCCACGATGGACGACGCCGATACGCGGGTGGCTGATGGCGCGGTGTACGTCGAGGACAATGTTATCGCGCAGGTTGGCCCAAGCGCGCAGCTGCCGGTACACGCCGATACAATCATCGATGCGCGCGAGATGATCGTATTGCCCGGGCTGGTCAACACCCATCATCATTTTGTGCAGACGCTGACGCGCGCGGTGCCTGGTGCGCAAAATGCCGATCTCTTCAATTGGCTGCGCGCGCTCTACCCGATCTGGGCGAAACTCACGCCTGAAGCTTTCTATGTGAGCGCACAGATCGCCGCCGCCGAACTGCTGCTTTCCGGATGCACCACGGCCAGCGACCATACCTACATCTGGCCGAACGGCGCACGTCTCGACGATCAGATCCAGGCGGTTGGTACGATCGGGTTGCGCTTTCACGCTTCACGCGGCAGCATGTCGGTGGGTGAGTCGCAGGGCGGGCTGCCGCCCGACCGCGTGGTTGAGGACGAAGTAGCCATCTTACACGACTCGCGTCGCCTGATCGAGCAGTATCACGATGCCGAGCGCTACGCGATGCTGCGCATCGTGCTGGCACCCTGCTCGCCGTTCACTGTCTCAGCAGACTTGATGCGCGAGAGCATTGCGCTGGCACGCAGCTATGGTGTGCATTCGCATACGCACCTAGCCGAGACGCGCGACGAAGAAGATTACTGCCGCCAAGTTTTCCGGCGCACGCCCGTGGAACTGGCCGAAGATCTTGCATGGGTCGGCAATGATGTCTGGCACGCGCATATGGTTCACCCGCACGCTGTCGAGGTCGAGCGACTGGGGCGCACACGCACCGGGGTGGCCCACTGCCCTAGCTCGAATATGCGGCTGGCCTCCGGTGTAGCGCCGATTCTGGCGCTGCGCGCGGCAGGCGCACGTGTCGGGCTCGGCGTGGATGGCTCGGCTTCGAACGATGGCTCACATCTACTCGGCGAAGCGCGCCAGGCCTTGTTATTGCAGCGGGTCGGTGGCGATCCGGCAGCGCTCAGCGCGTATGAGGCGTTATGGCTCGCTACGCGTGGCGGTGCTGAGGTGCTGGGGCGCGACGATATCGGCCAGCTTGTACCGGGAATGGCAGCTGACATTATCGGCATTAGGCTCGACAGCCTGGGTTTTGCCGGAGGCGCTGTGCATGATCCGCTCGCCGCACTTGTTTTCTGTCAGCCGGCCAATGTTGATCTGAGCGTGATCAACGGGCGTGTGCGCGTGTACAACGGCCAGTTCACCGATATTGATATCGCACCAATTATCGCGCGTCACAACGCCATAGCGCGCGCATTAGTGCGGTGATGCGTGAGATGCGTGAGCAAGTGCAGCAGTTCCGTTCACGCTTTACGCTTCACCCGTCACGCTTCATGTTTCAAGGTTACAATAGAACAGCAACCCCATTTATTAGGAGATTAACCGCATGAGTCAAGAGATGAGCCGGGACGAGGCTGCGCTTGTGCAACAGATCCAAACAGCGGCCAACAGCTTGAGCGACGAAGAGGCGACGCGCCGCTATAGTGAAATTCTGGCCAAACTGCCGCCGGAGACGGCGAGCCAACTTAACGCGCTGGCCTTCAGCCAGGTCGCACCTGAACAACGCCAGGGCCTGGCGGCACAATTTGCGCAGGCCAAGCAAGATCCGAACCGGCCCTTCGATACCTTCGACTACGATGACCTAGATACCGCCGCTAGCCCGCGCAGTCTGGGCCGTATGTCGGCGGCAGCGCAGCAGCAAGACCCGGCGCTGCTCGGCTCGCTGTTCGGCGGCGACAATAATGCACTCGGCGGCACAATCGGCAAGGCCGCGCTCGCTGCGCTCGCCGCAATGCTTATTCGCCAGTTCACTAGCAGCCAGGGTGGCTCTGCGGCTCAGCAAATGCCACAGCAGAACGACGCACTGGGTACAATTCTTGGCGGCCTGCTCGGCGGCGGGCAGCAACAGCAAGGCGGCATCGACCTTGGCTCCATCCTTGGCAGTGTGCTGAGCGGCACCGCCGGTGGCCAGCAGGCACCCCAAGGTGGCGGTAGCGACCTCGGCTCGATTTTAGGCAGCATCCTCGGCGGCGCGGCGGGCGGCACACAAACACCTCCCGGCGCAGGCAGCCACCGCAAAGAAGGCCTGACTTTTCCCGACGAGAAGTAAGGCCCACGACTGTCGGGATGCTTGTAGAGGCGTAGCATGCTGTGCCTCTACGGGCATCCCGACGGCCTTGCTTCCGCCCCCAGATACGTCATTATCGCCACGCCCGTTTTGATTCCCCTGATAAAACAGTCGATGACGATATTCTCGTTCGGCGCGTGGTTGGCTTCGTCGAAGTTGGCGTAGGGCACGACAAAGGCCGGCACACCGAGGATCTTCGTCCACACGTACTCAGGCAAACTGCCGCCCATAGCTGGCACCAGCAGCGGTGCCTCGCCCTGCCCTGCGGTGATCGCGCGCTCCAAAATCGCAGCGAAGGGCGAGTCCATCGGCGTTTTTGAGGGATCCATGCCACCATACGCTATAAACTCAACGCCGGGTGCGTGGCGCTGCACGTGTGCGGCGACTTTTGCGAGAATGTCGTCGACACGCTGGTTCGCCACCAGGCGGATATCACATTTGGCGACAGCCGCGCTCGGCAAGACAGTTTTCGATCCGGTGCCACCATAGCCACCGTGCAGCCCGTTGATCGTCAGCGTCGGGTAGAGCATCAGGCGCTCGTAGTAACCGCGCTCGATGGGGACATCGAGCTGCGCCAGGCCGAGATCGGCCATGACCTGCGGCAGATCGAGCGGCAGCGCCGCCAGCGCAGCGCGCTCCAGATCGCTGGGCGGCACGATGTGGTCGTGGAAGCCGTCGATGGTGATCGTGCCGTTCGCATCTTTCATCGTCGCCAGCAAGTGAACCAGCGTCCACAACGGGTTGGGCGCAACACCACCGAAGTTGCCGGAGTGCAAATCGCGCTGTGCGCCGCGTGCCCGCAGTTCAAACGAGGCCACACCGCGCACACCGAATTCTAAAATCGCCCGCCCACTGGCATGCATCGGCCCATCGGCGGTGACAACCAGGTCGGCGTCGAGCAGCGCCCGTTGTTCGCGCACAAAATGGGCGATATGCGGGCTGCCGACTTCCTCTTCGCCCTCCAGCACTACGATCACATTACAGGGTAGCCGTTCCTGCGCAGCGAGCAACACTTCTAGCGCTAGCAACTGCGCGAAATGCTGGCCCTTGTTATCGCCCGCGCCACGTGCAAAAATCCGCCCATCGCGGATGGTCGGCGCAAACGGCGGCGAAAGCCAGGCGTCGAGCGGGTCGGGCGGCTGAACATCATAGTGACCATAGAACAGAATCGTCGGCTTGCCGGGTGCATCGTCGCGCCGACCATACACCATGGGCCAGCCGGCGGTAGCGATGCTGCGCGCGTCAAAGCCCATCCCCTGCAGCTGGGCCACGAGCAGCGCGGCAACCTCGGCGATGCCCTCGCCATGCGCGCTAATACTCGGGTGCGCCAGGTAGGCACAAAGGCGCTGCACAAACTCATCGCGGCGGGCGTCGATCGTGGCGAAGTGGGCGGGGAGGTCGGATACGATCATCCTGATGTTCTCCTGTCAATGGGAACCCGTAGAGACGCAGCATGCTACATCCCTACGGGTTCGGTTGCTGCGTTTATTTACCGACCGGGCTGTCGCGGCGGGCGGCGCGACATGGGCGGGTTCTTCACAGCGGGCTTGGGCGGGCGCTGCACCGGGCTATTCGGGCGCGGGCTCGGGCGGGGTTGTTTCTTCGCCATACATCCTCCTATACTCGCATCACAACTGCCGGGCGACAGTGCGGCATTGCGCTTCAGGTCGAGCAGCTGCGGCATTAAGGAAGATGATGCAAAAGAGCCGCAGGCGTCGATCCGCCCACGGCTCGAGTATCGCTGGATGGAAGACTGATCTATCGGAGCGACACCTCGCAAGAGGGCGGCGTGCTTCCTTCACCCTGCGTACCAGGCCGGTACGAGGTGAAGCTGCACATCCTGTCGCGCCAATTGACCATCGTCAAATGCTCCGTAATCGCTGTCGCTATGATGAGCATAAACTATCAATTATTGGTTGTCAAGGCAAAAAAGCTCCGACTTGCGAATGATACTTAAGCCGGTCACTAGCACAGGGCTAAGCCAGCGGCAACAACCGGCTCAACCGTTCCATACGCTCTACAAACAGCTCTACAAAGCGCTCGCTGTCGAAGGCGGTGACGACGCGCGCGTTCGGCGTGTGCGTCGTGATGCGCTGGAAGTCGCCGACGGTTTTGCCCATAGACAGGTCACTCATCACATCGACGGCCACGAAGACTTCCTCGGTCTGTGCAAGTTCTGGCATAAACACCAGCGCGAGCGCTGCCGGATCGTTGATCGAGCAACCGGCGTAGCCGAAGTGGTTGAGGTGGAACTCGATATAGAAGCGCGTCGCGTCGGCGATGAACTGCACCAGCGGGCCGCCCTGGCGCAGCAAGCGGTCGACATGCGCCTGCGTCAGACGCACCTCACGCGTGATGTCCCAGGGGATGATCGTCAGCGGCATGCCGCTCTGTAACACGATCTGGGCGGCGTGTGGGTCGACATAGACGTTGAACTCGGCGAGCGGCGTGGTATTGCCCTCGACACGAAAGGCACCGCCCATAAAAATCACGTCGCGCACCGCCTGCACGATACGCGGCTCGCGGCGGATGGCGAGCGCAACATTAGTCAATGGGCCGACAGCTACCAGCACGATCTCGCCGGGGGCGGCCATGATCTCGCGGATAATGGCATCCACGGCGTGCTCGTCTGCACTCCCGAAGGGCGCTGCGGGCAGTGTCGCATAGCCCAGGCCGTGGTCGCCGTGTGTCTCGGGCGCGGTGAAGGGCGGGCGCAGCAGCGGCAGCGCTACACCACTGTGAACAGGGACATGCGGAGCCTGCGCCAGCGCCAGCACATTGAGCGCGTTGCGCACGCCATCTTCGAGCGGGCAGTTGCCACCGGTTACTGTCAGCGCGCGCAGCACGATCTCGGGCGAGGCCAGCGCCAGCAAAATCGCCAGCGCATCATCGATACCGGGGTCGGTGTCGAGCACCACCTTGTGCGGAGTACGGCTCATCGGTTTCTCTTCTCTGGATTGCGAGTTGCTCCCATTGTACCAGGGAACAGCACCTTGACACGCACCTTGCCGATCCGTATGATCACGTTATCGTCCTATCCGTCGAGGAGAATGTTATGCTCCCGCCACTCGATCTCGCCGCCGATGCGCTCTGGCGCCGTCGCCTGCGCACACCGCAGCTATCGTATGCCTATGCAGCGCCAAGCGCGCCGACACGCGGTATTGTCGCCGGTAACATCGACAACGACACCTTTCAAATGTATGCCTGGGATGTCGCCACTGGCGCGTTACGCCAGCTCAGCGTTGAGCCCTACGGCCTGCGCTACGGTTGGCTGACGCCCGATGGCGAGCGCTTGATCTATCTGCGCGATACGAAGGGCAGCGAGATCGGCCACCTCGTCGCCATGCCATTTGCGGGCGGCGCTGCCGTCGATCTGACGCCCGATCTGCCGCCCTACACCTTGCGCGGTTTCGATATCAGCCGCGATGGGCGTACCCTCGCTTTTGACGCCGTCGGTGAGGGCCTGTATCGCCACTACGTGCTCGATCTACAGAGTGCAAATCCGCCACGCCTGATCGCTGAAAACTCAACTGAAACCTGGGAGGCCATCCTGAGTTACGATGGCGCGCTGCTGGCGCTCAAGTCGAGCGCACGCGCCGATGGACGCCGCCGCTACAGCACGGCCGTGCTCGACACCGCATCGGGTTTGGTACGCGGCGAGCTCTGGGACGGGCCGGAGCATTCGGTGGAGCCAGTTCTGTTCTCACCAGTTCCCGGCGATGCGCGCCTGCTGGTGTCGACCACGATTCACGCGGGTTTCCTACGCCCCGCGCTCTGGGATTACCGCACCGGAACACGAGAGGATATTGTGCTGCCCGAGCTAGTGGGTGAGATCGCGCCGCTCGACTGGTCGCACGACGGCGCGAAACTTTTGCTGCTTCAGAGCCATCGCGCCCGCCGACAACTCTACATCTATGAGATCGCCAGCGGTGTATTGACGAAGCTCGCCCACCCCGAAGGCCTGGTGCTCGGCAAAGGCGGGCCGTATCACTGCGGCACAGCTGGCAGCTTCTTCACGCCCGATGACGCTGTGATCACCGTCTGGGAGAACGGCGCGACCCCGGCGCAGCTGCTCTTGCTCGACGGCGCGACCGGGGCCGTGCGCCACACTCTGCTAGCCCTCCCCGCTGCGCCGTCTGGCACGCCGCTCCACTGGGTTGAATTCCCCTCTGGCGATGGCACCCTGGTACAGGGTTGGCTGGGCGTGCCTGCGGGTGCCGCCGGGCCGCACCCGACGATCCTGAATATGCACGGCGGCCCCCATTACCACGTGCCCGACCTCTTCGATCCCTGGGCGCAGGCCTGGCTCGACCACGGCTTCGCCTTCCTGACGATAAATTATCGTGGCTCCACCGGCTTTGGCCGCGCTTTTCGCGAGCAGATCGAGGGCGATATCGGGCACTGGGAGCTGGAGGATATGGTCGCGGCGCGGGCCTGGTTGGTGGAGCAAGGCATCGCCCAGCCCGATCAGGTCTTTCTCGAAGGCGGCTCCTACGGCGGATTTCTCACCACCTGGGGCCTTGCGCGACGTCCCGAGCTCTGGGCTGGCGGTATGGCACCGGCACCGCTCCTCGATTGGACGATCAACTATGAGGATTCGTCGGACGCCTTGCGCGGCTTTGCGCGCGCCTTACACGGCGGCCCGCCAGACGAATTGCCGCAGCTCTACCGCGAGCGTTCACCGCTGACCTATGTGGCGCAGATTCGCGCTCCACTGCTGATCACTCAGGGTCGCAGCGATAGCCGCACCCCACCTCGCCAAGTCGAGCGTTTTGCCGCCCTGATGGAGGAACTCGACAAAGACCTGGAGCTCGTGTGGTTGGAAGGTGGGCACGGCTTTAGCGGGGCCAGCGAGATCGCGGACTTGATCGCTCGTCACCTGAGTTTTGCGCGGCGCGTGCTGGCAGAACGCACAGTGGATTAATCGTGGGCGGCAAGCAACAGGCGCTCAATATAGAAGGGACGCAGCGCATGCGTCCCTTCTGTGTGCTCTCTGCGTTGCGCTCGCCTCTATCCTGTGCCATAATGCGCGCTGTGGAACCGCGCCGACCTTTTGTACGTATCATGAGCAGGGACGACATTGCGCGCCTATCTCGATATCGAAACATGCTTTGATCAGTCGATCAGTGTGATTGGCATCTATCGCGCCGATCAAGGCACACTACAGCTTGTCGGCGGCGGAGTGAACGATGTAAATCTGTACCGCGCGCTCGCCGGTGTGACCACGATCGTCACGTTTAACGGCACCTGTTTCGATCTGCCGGTAATCCGGAAGCGGCTGCTCGCCGATCTGCGGGCGGAATATCACCATAGCGACCTGATGTACGTCTGTCGCAAACGTGGGCTGCGCGGTGGTCTTAAAGTGATCGAAGCGCGCCTGGGCATTCAGCGTGCCACCGCCGGTATCTCAGGATGGGACGCGCCGCGCCTCTGGCAGCGCTATGAAACGTATGGCGATGCAACAGCGCTCGCCACGTTGCTGCACTACAATCAGGAAGATGTGGTCAACCTGGCGGTGCTCGAAGCGCTGATCAACGACGAGGCACTTGCTGCACCGCGCCAAGACGTAACCGTGTTTTCGGCATGAGACCTGCCCAGGGCAGGTCTCCGCAATGTGTAGATTGGCCGTGTGCGTGCGCACGCACACAAGCTTCTAGATAAACCCATTAGCGGTGTTATATATTCTGGCTCCTAGCAAAGCATAATGCAATTGCACATTATCGACAATCGCTACGAAGTAGATCGCGTGCTCGGTGAGGGCGGCATGGCGCGCGTCTATCTGGGCGCGACACCCGCCTGCGCCGCCAGGTGGCGATCAAGATCCCGCGCCCTGCTATGGTCAGCGACGCCGATTTTCTTGCCCGCTTCCGCCACGAGGCGCTCGCCGCCGCCAATCTCGCACACCCAAACATTGTCGATGTCTTCGATGTAGGCCAGTTCGACGGTACACCCTACATCGTGATGGAATACGTCGAGGGAATCGATCTTAAGGCGCTGATCAAGCGTTCAGCACCGCTGCCGATGACACAGGCATGTGCGATCGCCGCCCAAGTCGCGCTCGGGCTAGAGGCAGCTCACCGCGCAGGCATGGTCCACCGCGATATCAAGCCGCAGAACGTTATTGTCACCGCCGACGGTACGGCGCGCATCACCGATTTCGGCATTGCCAAGAGTACACTGAGCACAGCGCTCACCGAGACCGGTATCACTTTCGGCACAGTCGATTATATTGCGCCCGAACAAGCGCAGGGCAAACCAGCGCTGCCGCAGTCCGATATTTACGCGCTCGGCATTTCGCTCTACGAGATGCTCACCGGGCGGCTGCCCTTCAGCGGCGATAGCGCCGTGGCCGTGGCGATGCAGCACGTGACGGCAGCACCACCACCGCCGCGCCAGTTTAACCGCAACCTGTCGCCGCAGCTCGAAGCGCTGATCTTGCAGTGTCTGGCAAAAGATCCAGCGCAGCGCCCATCGAGCGCGCGCGAACTGGCCCGGCAGCTGCGCGCTTTCAGCAGTGACACGAGCCCCGTCTCACTGCCACCGGTCGAACAGCAGCCGACAGTCGCCA
Organism: Candidatus Altimarinota bacterium; assembly: GCA_012031775.1. Classification (GTDB taxonomy): domain Bacteria; phylum Chloroflexota; class Chloroflexia; order Chloroflexales; family Chloroflexaceae; genus JAAUTF01. The sequence continues at coordinate 12,889 of JAAUTF010000065.1, forward strand.
ATCCCGATGTCTTCCCGCGCCCAGCCAGCCCGCTGCCACTGCCACGCCCGGTGAACACGCCTAATGGCCCCGGCACAGCCAAGATTCCAACCATGCCGCCGCCGCGCTCGGTCACGGCTAGGCCCCCACGCCAAGGCAGTGCTGGCTGCGGCACCTTTCTTATCGGTATGCTCATCCTGGCCAGCGTGCTGACGCTGATGTTCATCTTTGCCACTGGTATCGCTGATACTTTTTTTGCCGGTCTCTTCGGCGGTAGCTCGCGCCCGGTACCAACGGCAGCCCCACCGGTTGCCGAGGCCACCCTGACGCCCACGGTTGCGCCGACGACGACTGTGACGCCACAGCCGACGATCCTGGTGCCGCCCCTGGTTAGCCAGAGCGAGAGCGTCGCTGTTGCGACGCTCAGCCAGCTGCAGCTCGTACCGGTGGTGCAGCAAACAAATAGTGAGACTATTGCGCGCGGCTTTGTGATCAGTCAGGAACTCGCACCCGGCACTGTGGTCAGCGCTGGCGCGCTGGTGACATTTACTGTGAGCCTGGGGCCTAGCACGGTTGCACTGCCCGATTGGCGCAATTTTGCGCTGGGCGTCGCGCGCAGCCAGGCCGAAAGCCTGGGCCTTGTCGTCGAGGTGTTAGAAGAGCCGAGCAGCACGGTCGACGCCGGCTTTGTCATCCGCCAGTCGCCGAGCCCGGGCTTGGTGGTGCAGCCCGGTGCTTCAATCGCACTCGTAGTCAGCATCGGTGACCAGATACGTTTCCCTGCGGTGATCGGCCTCGACCGTGCGGCAGCCGAGAATCTGCTGCGCGCCCTCGACGGCATCGACGAACTGACGATCGACGAGCAAGGGCGCGACCGACTCGGTGATCAATTCGATCAGTTCCGCCCCGGCGAGGTGATCAGCGCGGCCGTCTTTGTCGGCAGCGATAGCCTGCAGCCTATCCAGAACGGCGACTTTATCCCGCGCGGTAGCCGCATTGTGCTCGGCGTGCGCGCTAGCGAGTAGTGGCTTCGTTTTAGCGGGCAGTATCTCGCCTATAAAGATGAAGCGCGATGCACACAGGCAACTCCTGTCTGCACCGCGCCTTGATCTGTAACCTGTACCTGTAACCTCACTTCCCCTGCTCGCGATTCGTCCATTTACGCTCGGCGGCGTTCAGCAACTCGCGCCGCTCTTGAACACTCAGTGCCTCGTGGGCACTGAAGCGCCACTGCGAGTCGACTTCCCAAGCCCAGCGACCAGCTTCGGTATTGATCCAGCGCGGGAGCTTCGAGAATTCGTTCAGCTTCATAATCATGGTCATATGCTTTCTCCCTGGCGAGATTGCCAACCTATATAGGCCAATCTTACACAATGGGGGTGACAATTGCTTTTACGTACATCTGCAGATCGATAACAAAGTGCTTATTCACGCCTGCGCCGTATGATCCATTATTGTTATGTCAGCTTGTAAGCAGCGCTTCTTCGACAAGATGCCCCTCGCGGATGCGTAGCACACGATCGGCAAGGCCAACAACCTCTGCGCTGTGAGTGACCATAACCATGGTTTTGCCAGCCTGGCGTGTAAGCTGGTCGAGTAAGTTCAGCACATGGCCGCCCGTCTCGCTATCGAGATTACCGGTGGGCTCATCGGCAAGCACCAGAGCCGGATTGTGGACAAGCGCGCGCGCGATAGCGACGTCGCTTGCTGCTCAC
>JAAUTF010000066.1 GCA_012031775.1 Candidatus Altimarinota bacterium
TGGCCGAGCCACCACCAGATACGGTTCAGGCTAGAGCGCACCCGTAGGCCCTCCCAACGGCGCAACTGTTCCACACAGGCCAGGCGCAACAAACGGCGCGTATGAACCGTCATCGTCGCCGCCCAGACACAAACAACCATCAGCTGAAGCACGAATAAAACCATCACTGCCTCCAAACGCGCTTACATAACTTCGCCGTGTGATCAACGGGGGAGCTATGGCACCGTACCGACCACGTCCGAGTAATATATCTTGAGTATGCAGGTTTCGTGCCGTAACGGCAACGGGCCGATCTTCCTGTTTACAATAATAGGCGGTACTAATTGGGGTGAGCGACTCAGCGCTTTGGCTTTGGATCGGGGTCGATCTTATCGATGCGGCGGCGTAGGCCGACGGCAGCAACAAGTGCCAACGTTGAGAGCACAAGTAAACATGCGAGCGCGAGCGCGATACCAACACCGCGCGGCTCGCTTTGCTGGGCAGTAATGATTGTGTTGAGGATGAGAATATCCATGCGTAAGAATTGGGAACAAGGGCATTAAGAAGCAACAGCCCTTTTGCTTACAAACACCTAACGACGGTTACTCCTAACATCTGCCTCTTGACTGCTAAGTCCCGGGCTGCAAGCACCATCGACGCAATCGTCATGGTGCCACCAAAGAGGTAACGATTGCGCGCGACCCAACTATAGACCGGCTGTGCTAACGCGATCGCTCCGGGAAGGCGCATCAGTTCGCCGAGTGCGCGCACCTCGGGCAAACGCAGCAAAGTCTCACGTACGGCCTCGGCCCCACGATGAACGGTGCCATCGGGCGCAACGAGGTGTAGCTCGCGCTGTGTATCGATGGGCGCTATGTGCGGGAAGCGCAGGCGCGCGTCGGCAGAATTCGCGTCGAGCAACTCGATGCTGCCGGACGTATCGAAAGAGGCTACCGTATCCGCTTGACGAGTGCAGAAACGACAACGACCATCGTAGAGCATAGTATAAACCGGATTTTTATTATTTGTCATCATAGTGCGATAAAAATCAGGCTGCTGTCACCCTGTCGTAATATACGCAGCTTGTACGTTCTAGGCCTCTCTCTTTACTATAACATTGAATCCCGGCAGAAAAGAACCCGTTTTTTCAGGCGGGTGAGCGGCGCGCCATTGTGGAACGCCGTATTTTGCCGTCCCTACTGAACGGGGTCAACCAAGGAGGCGCGAGGTGAACCGTCGACTACAACAGCGTTTTGCGGCCGTCTTTGCAGTGGTGCTAACCTTGATTTTGAGTGGCGTGGCGCTGCGCTCGTTCGCGTACAACAGCGGCGCGGTGATGGCGGTACGCGGCCCGGCGAGCGCGCTCTGCGATCGCACCGGGCAGACGGTGCCAGCCGGGCACCAGGGTTCGACCTTGAGCCTGGAAGTGCAGCAGCTTTTCCCCGGCGCTGGTGGTCATCTCATTGACCTTTCCGGACGGGCGCGTGTTGAGCCCGGTAGTAACAAGCATTGTAGACACGAATTCATTGCAGAACCCGGCCTTTACGATCAACGGTGTACCGATCAACGGGCTGGACGGCGTGATCGATATGCCGATCAACTTTCCCTTTGTGCGGCTGACAGACGACAGCAGCGGTGACTTTGCGGCACCCTTCCCGATCACAAACCGTTGGCCTTATGGCTGCTACAGTTTTACCGCGCTAGGCCTGGCAAGCAACCGTCAGATCAGCACAGACTTCGCAGTGGCCCCGTTGATCGGCCCGGCACCCAACCCTGGCACGGCAGTTTTGACGGTTGAGGATAACACCACCGGCGATCCAAGCAGCCAACAAGGCGCGATCGTGAATATCTTTGGCCGTGGCTTTTTCGCCGACGAGGACATATCGGTGTGGATCACCGCACCGGACGGCACCGTCTTCCCCTTTGCCTACCTGCCGCGCACCAGCAATGTTGGGGCTTTTGCGGCACCCTTTGTTTTCAACGCCAATCACCCGACTGGCTTCTACGGGTTTACTGCGCTTGGGCAACGTAGCGGCTTTCAGGTGATAACGCGGTTCAACCTGACCTCGCGGCCTTCGGTGGCGAGCGGCTATGCCCAACTCCAGGTATCGACCTTCCTGCCAAATCCAGGCAGCAACCCGCAGAACTCGATCTTTCAGGTGAAGGGCAAGCTCTTCCAGCCGTATGACCGTGTCGACCTATGGCTTACGCTACCGGATGGCGCGGTGCGCGGGCTGCCCTCGCAGTTCACAGACGAATACGGCCAGTTCTATGCCGAGATCTACCTGGATGAGCGCTTGCCAACTGGCGTGTACGATGTCTCGGCGGTCGATCAGCACGGTAATCTGACTTTCACCACATTCACGCTGGAAGCCGGATCGCCGAACGTTCCGGCCAACCCGCTCATCGACCCGGCACCGCAGGTTGTCGATTCAAACAGCGCGCCTGCGCTGCCTGAAACTACCGGCCCTGGCCCGCAGTACGTGGAGCCATTTATCGATGCAGTCGATCCGGTGTTTTAGAATAGCGCGCACAGAGCAGCGCGCGCAGAGCGTGTACGGCACTGGCGGGTAAGCCGGCCTCGAAGTACAGCTGGCATACTCCTTGCATTTGAAGCGGCATTGCGGCCCGGCGCGGTGCCGCTTCGATGTAACCAGGAGGCTCGACATGGCATTTAATTGGGACATCATCAAGGGTCAGTGGAGCCAGATCAAAGGCGAGGCCCGCAAGCAGTGGGGCAAGCTCACCGAGGACGATTGGGATCAGATTGCTGGCGAGCGCGATCGGCTCGCAGGTAAACTGCAAGAGCAATACGGCTGGACGCGCGCAGAAGTCGACCAGCAAATGGACGATTTCTTCAAACAGCGCGCTACAACACGCTAATTGCACTACAATAGAATTGGGACGGATCACGGTTGACGGCGCCGCTGCCAACCGTGATCCAATATTATGCTGTTTAGTAGAGGAGGGCCGATGGATCTCGTTAAAATCGATAACGAAGTGGTGGTAGAAGACGAAGACGTGATGCGCTGGATTACATTTACGGGGTTTTGGGGTGGCATCTACTACCTGCTCGCATGTACAAGCCTGGCGGTAGGCCAGCGTGAACAACCAGTAAAAATTAACATACCGGCAGCCAGCACCGCGCTAGGATTACATCTCTCGACATTTATCGCCGGCGGCTCACTAGTGAGCGCCAGCAGTTCGCTGATCAGTCGTAAGAGCACGACGGAGCAGGCGCGCGAGCAGATCGCCAGCGGGCAGATCGAACAGACAATTGTGCAGCAGGCGCTGGGCGGTGCTATCGGATCGGTTGTGCCTTTTGCTATCGCCCTGGCGAGCATGCAAGCGGCAGAGCAGATCACAGGCAAAAAAGCTTTCGACACTGAGCAGATGAATTGGCCGGTGGCAATCGGCACAATGGTCGCTCTGAGTGGAGTTACAGCGTTTTGTGTTAGTCGCATCGCAGCATGGGTCGCGAAGGATGCCCGGGAAGGGCGCTAATATAGATTACTGCCGCAGTAAGATGCGGCACAGCTTATGATTGGGAAGTTCATGAAAGCTTTATTGGCTCTGTTTACAGCGGGGATTCTCTTCGTGTTTGCTTTTTTTGGCTGGCGATTGTTCCGTATGCGCAACGTAACGGAGCAGCACCGCAATCTATCAGCGCAGGTACCGCAAGAGACGCCGCCAGAAGTGCCAAGGCACCTATCGTGGCGTGGGCGTAAGCTCCAATTACCGGCAGACGGTGACGGGCCACTGTTTCATCGTCAATACAGGGTAGACATTACAGGAGCAACAGTAAGCCCAGATGCGCTCTTCACCCAAATTGTGCGCGACCTGCCACACTTCGCGCCAGAGGCGCTGGCCAAGTTCAAAAAGGTTAAGGGCGAAACGGCGAAGATGCGTGTCGGTGACGAGTACGATATCGAAATCTTGGGACCGTGGAACGGCTCGGTACGCGTTAGCGATGTAGAGCATAATGCCTTCACCTTTGTTACTTTGGAGGGCCACCCTGAGGCTGGCCAGATCAGTTTTCGGCTTGAGCCGAACGGGCTGACACTACGTTTTAGTATTCTCTCGTGGGCACGCAGCCGAGATATGCTGGTCGGGCTAGGCTACCAACAAGCACAGGTGGGCAAAGAAGTCCAGAAAGAAGTGTGGGTTGAGTTTTGCGAACGTGTGGTGAAAGCAAGCGGTGGCGAACAAGTCGGCGATATCGAGGTTATCACCGAGGAGATGCCGTTTGAAGAGGCGCGTGGAGCGCGCAGAACTTAAAAACTGGGAATAGAGAGCGCAAAACGCAGAGCACAGCGCGCAGAAGCGAGAATAGTGGGGCAGTGCAGCGTGCGGTAGTTTATGGGTAAGCCAATGGATCAGCAAGCTAAAACAACGGGCTGGCGCGAGCGGCTACGGCGGCGTGAGCGGCGCGAGTTATGGCAGGTGCATCAGCGCGAGATAGATGCGTTGACGGGGCTAAAGGTTAACTTCGATCTGGAGCGCCAGCACGAATACACGGCAGCGAACGGCTGGCGTGTGGATGACCACGAAGGCGAGCTACCGAATGAGCCGCCTGGACAGCCCGTACCGGGCGGGCCGTGGGAATTGGCGTGCGCGGTACTTCGCGAGTATCGGTTTCCCGATCCAGGCCTGATTACAGGCATATTCTACCCCGACCGTCCGCTCGGTGAGCGCCTCATGCTGCTGCGCGGGCGATTTCTATTTTTCACCTTCTACTTTGGTGTTAAGATCGTCAACCTGATCGATACAACGATAACAACCTCACAGGGCGACGAGCGGCGTTGGGGCTTTAGTTATCAGACGTTGGAAGGGCATTTCGAGCGCGGCCAGATCGATTTTGCGGTGGTGAAGAACCTACAGAATGGTGCGGTGCGCTTTCGTATTCATTCCTTCTCACAGACGGGGCACATTCGCAATATTTTTTACCGTATCGGCTTCCGCCTATTTGGACGCCGCCTGCAGTTGCGTTTTGCGCGCACCGCGTTGAAGCGGATGCAAATGCTGGTACAAGAGGACATGCAACGGACGAAGAGCAGGGCGGAGAAGCTGCAAGAGCAGCCGGACATCCTGCCGGCGGGCGCGGAGAAGCAGGCGCAGGAGAAGTTAGAGGACGTACAAAAGCAAATTGAAAAGTAACTGCCGAGAGCACAGAGCACGCGGAGTTCTATAGCGACCTCTGCGTGCTCTGCAATTAGATGGCGCTTAGCCAGGGCAGCAGTGCCTGGGCAAATTCATCGGGGGTTTCGTCGAAGGGGCAGTGGCCGCTCTGGGGGATAATGACAACTTCGGCCTGCGGCAGAATAGTGCGCTTAAAATAGGCGGCAAGCGCAGGTGGTACGGAGCGGTCTTCTGCACCCCAGATCAGCAGCGCGGGCAGGGTGAGTTCCCCCGGCATGAACATCAAGGAAAGAAACTGGAAAAGCACGAGTGACGGCAAGATACGCGTTTGCGCCGCCCGGACGCGTAGAGGTGCGCTAAAGAGGGCAACCAATTCGGGTGTGACGCGCTCTTTGCGATAGTAAGCAGCGAGCAAGCCCTGGCGCGCGCCCCATTCGTTGCCAACGATACTGGCCAACGCCTCGCCGATCAAGGGAGCCTGAATAAACGAGAACATCGTATTGTCGAGAGTAGAGGGTGAATTTTCGGGATCGGCAAGGCCCGTGCTATCGACAAGTACGAGGCCACGCACCAGATCTGGATAATCGTGGGCAACTTGCGCGGCGACCATACCGCCCATCGAATGACCAACAATAACGGGGCATGCGTCCATACGAGCTGTGATCAGGTCGGCGACCTGATCGGCCCAGAGCTGGCGTGTAGGTGGCACACGCGGAATGGCCGACTGGCCAAAGCCGTAAAGGTCGAGCGCGTAGAGGGTATGCTTGCGTGCTACCGGCCGCATAATCGCGCGCCAGTGCTCGATCAGAGCGCCGTAGCCGTGGATAAAGAGCACCGGCGCACCCTGCGCGGGCTCAGACGCCCAGTAGCGCATAGACCCGTGAGCGCCGTTATACCAGCGCTCGACGATTGTGCGTTTGATAGGTGTAGTCATAAAATAGCCAGGGCGTAGTTATACTGCGCCGATATGCACAGCCTTTGTGGCGAGGATAAAGCCTGAAAAGACTCACCCTCGCCATAATTTTTATTCTCGATCTCGATGCGAGTGACCGGTGTTTCATCGGCGAACTGACGGCGTAAGTCGCCCTCGATGAGCTGACGCAGCCGTTCGAGTTCGAGGCGCATATCTAACTGGCCGACGAAGACGCCGATGCCATCGACCAAGAGGCGCAGAGCGGGGTCGGGCACCTCGAATTCGACGCGGTGCTGGAGAACAGTACGTGGGCCATCGGCGAACCAACGCCAGAGCTCACTTCCGCGCCATACGCCCTCGATATTCAGCGCAATGCGCCCGTCGCCACGTTCGGTAACCGTGTAGATCGGCCCATCAAAGGCGAGGTTTTTGAGGCGCAGACGGTAGGCACTATTAACAGCCAGCCACTCGCCCTCGATCGAGTCGAAGCTCAGCAGCGGCGAGCGCCATTGGTCGAGCAGAATTGCGTCGGTAAGATATTTCTCCACCACATCCGGCGCAGCATTGATAGCGATAAACTCTTCCTGGGTTCGCATCGCCCCCCCTTGTGGAATTGCAGATTTTGGATTGCAGATTGTTGCGCACACCAGGCTGATGCCTGGTGCATCAGCCCCGAATGCGGCCTGTTCCAAGCAAAATAGTAGACATCTGTGCTATTCGATCGTCGAGAGATACCACTGCTCGACGCCTTTCTTCAGCAGAATCACCGGCAGGCCATAAAGCGGAATACCAAGCGGGTTACCGACACCATCGTTAGGGCCGAGCGAAACAAGCTCGCCGAGCTTAAGCGCCTCGTAGGGGCGTGGCGCGCGGCCCTCGATCTCGTCGAAGAGCGTCTGGGCGAGCTGTTCGCCCTGGCGAGTGGCATAACTGGCAGTGGCAGGAACAGTGGCACCGGTGTCGCCATCGGGAACATGGGCGCAGTCGCCGACGGCGAAGACAGCGGCCTGGCCCTGTACCCGCAGATAGCGATCGACGATAGCACGCCCGGCACTATCGACAGGCAGGCCAGACTCGGCGATAAGGGCAGGGGCAACAACACCGCCCGCCCAGACAATAGTATGAGCACGTAGCAAGCGTTTGTCATTGACGTGCAAGATATGCGGCTCGACCCACTCGACACTCGTCTGGAGATAAACACTCACGCCGACGGCGTCGAGCACACGCTCGGCCTCGCGGGTTGCCCAGGGGCCAAACTGCTTCAGCAAGCTATCGCTGCGGTCGAGCAAAGCGATGCGCACATCGGTACGTGGCGCACCCGTTTCGGTGCAGAGTTCGTCGGCCCAAGCGGCGAGCTCACCAGCAAACTGACAGCCGGTATAGCCGCCACCGACAATGGCTGTGGTCATAAGAATGCGACGCGCGGTATCGTCGCTGGTAGTGGCCGCCTGAAGAAAACTGCTAATAAGATGTTCGCGCAGGGCAATGGCCTGCTTGTAGCTACGTAGAGGCAGGGTATGCTCACGCGCCCCTGGAATATCAGCGTAGGACGTCTCGCCACCAAGCGCAAGCACAACACGGTCGTAGGGCAACTGCGCGCCATCGGCGAGATGCACACAGCGCGCTGCCGGGTCGAGACGCACCACGCGACCCTGGATGCAACGAATGGAGCGATTCTGCACGATACGATCGAGGGGGCGTGCCGTCTCGGCGGCATAGCTCGCCTTCGTCGCAGTCAGGTGCAGTAATTGCACGAGCTGATGATAGGAATTCTGATCGACAAGCGTGACCTGCGCAGCCGAAGTATTCCCGGCAAGCAGGCGATCGAGATCAAGCGCAGCACGAAGCCCGGCATAGCCGGCACCAAGAATTAAGATCTGCATAGAAGTAGCATATCACAAGAACGGGCGAAGCGCGGCGCGCCGCGCTTCGCCCGCACGGCAGTTGCAACGTCGCCTCCGGCGCGGGGTTTGGGGTGGCTTCGCCGCCAAAAACCACACAACCGCCGGGGTCTGGAGCGCAGCCCCAGGGCGTTGCAATGGCCCTAACTTCGCCCGCACGGCGGTTGCAAAACTGAAGGCTGCGCCCAGGCCCGGTTTTGGTCTGGTACATGGCCACTTCGCTGCCACATCAGGCGCAAATAATAATGGGGTGGCTTCGCCACCCCCAAACCCGGCCAGACAAAAGGAGCTATGGCTTCTCAACCCACTCATCGACTTTAGCGGCGGCGCGCTCGGCCTCATTAGCGGCGCGGCGCGAAGCGCGCTCCATGCTATCGCCGAACTCGTCGGCGGCGCGGGCAAGGCGCTCGGTGAAGCCACGGGCGCGACGACCGATATCCTCGCGGCTAGGCATATTGACGTTGGGGTCGCCACTGGCGTAGAGATCATCGACGGACGCGCACCGACACATCGGCGAGCTCGCGCGGCAAGGCGACAATGGCGCGAGCCAACTCGGCCATGGCACGGCGCACGCGGCGACGGGAGCGACGCGGCAGTAGAATGAGCGGTGCGGAGGCCACCGTGAGGCCCATACGCGCCGTAGCCCCAACAAAGGCACCGAAGATCTCGAACAGGCCATCGCTTTCAAGCAGCGTGCTGCGCGTCTCGCGCACGTGAACATCGCTCATTGGATCCTCCTCGTAGGGCAAATGTAACCGTAAAGGCGCAACACTTCTGTTATACGGCCGCATAGAAACGCGGCGTGCTGCGTCTCTACGCGCCAGCCATTTCGTCGCGCGGGGCTTTGGGTTTGGCAGCGGCGGTAGCAGGCTCATCGCTGACAGAGGCCCAATCTTCGATCGCCTGACCAGCCACATCGGCGAAATCGGCGGGCAAGGTGGCGAAGGCGTACATCAACTCACGCGTGGCATTGCGCATATGCTGACGTGTCTCGCTCGGCAGCAGCGCGAGCGGCAAGGTAAAAATCGAAAACCGAGGCGAACAACCCCGCCACCGAATTCCATAGCCGATTCGACGAAGCTATCGCTGCGCTGAACGCGCACGCTGCGAACACGAACCTCACCTGTGGATTCTACAGTCGTCATACAAACCCCCTAATTCAGCGCGAGCCAAACTGAAAATAGATTAAACACAAGCTTCCGATTACCGCACGCCCATACGCTAAAGCGCGGGGCTGTTGCTGGATGAAGCCCACTGAAGCGAGCTGAATACCAGGATCTTTACCCAAAATAGCCGCCGACGACAAAGGCCGAGATAAACTGGATCAGGGCAACAAACGGATTGCTCGACAGAATATAGCGCACAAAATTTTTGTGTGTCGGCTCCTGATAAAGCTTGATTTGGCTGTAGATAGGCACAACCAGCGCCAGCAGAATAAACAGCGCCACCCAGATATGGCCCCAAAGAAAGGCCAGCACCATCAGCGCGATCTGAAAAACGTTGACGGTCGCAAACGCGATGATCAGCGTCTGCTGCACGCCGATGGCAACTGTGAGCGACTTCATCCCCAACTGCCGATCGCCCTCGACGCTCTTAATATCGTTAAGAAAAAGCAAACCGGTAGCAAGGCCACCATTGATCAGCGCAACAAGGAAACTCTGCCAGGTGAGCGATGCAAAGATTAGATGGCCGGCGATCCAGCTGCAGCTGACATAGCCAATGCCGACGGCGGGCGGGCCGAACCAGAAATTCTGCTTGAGCTTGACCGGCGGCATGCTGTAGAGCACTGAGAGCACAATGCCAAGCAAAGCGAGCAAGACGATCCAGGGGCTGCCGAGCAGCAGCGAGATGATCATGGTGACTGCGCCGAGCGCAAGCCAGTTCAGCCGCGCCTCGTTCAGGCTGACAAGCCCCGCCGGAATGGGGCGCTCTGGATCGTTAATCGCATCGAGGTCGCGGTCGAAATAGTCGTTGATGCTCTGGCTAAACCCGGTGCCAAGCGGCCCGCACATCAGCGCGCCGAGCGCAGCTAAGCCAACATCGCGCAAGCTGCTAAAACTAAAGCCACCAGCCGGGCCAGAGGCAATAGCGCCGCAGAAGCAAACAATCGAGGGCGAGATCCAAGTGACAGGATCGGCCAATTCGATATGAGCGCGCAACTTGCGCGGTAAAGGAATCGAATGTTTTTCCGTCGTGATCATCAAGGTTACAGGCTACAGGTTACAGCCTTATACTCTCCACTGTAAGCTATAAACTTCTACTGCTTCACCGCCTGGTACAAGACGTGGCCGTAAGCCTCATCGACCTGCACATCGCCGAAGCCGATGCTATGCAGCAGCTCTGGGTAGATGGTGTGGTCTTTGAATTCGAGCACCGAGAAGCCCATACCGATCGCGCAGAGATAGTGCGTCAGATAATCATAATTCGGCTGCTCGGGATCGCTAATGATCATATCGAGAATAAGCACCCGCCCGCCCACCGGCAGCGCTGCGTAAGCTTTCTGGCAGAGCATGGTGCAAAACTGGCGGTTCATCGGGTAGAGAATGCGGCTGAACAGCACCGCATCGCCCTGCGGGTACGCCTCGCGGTACATATCCAGCGCCATTGGCACGATGCGCTCGCCGTAACCACGGGCGACAACGTTCTCGCGCACCAGATCGAGCGCGCTTGGTAAATTGATCAGCGTTACGTCAAGCTGAGACCAAGTTTCGCAGAGCGCGACAGCAATATCGCCGATGCCACCGCCAACATCGATCAGGCGGTGCATCCCGTGGAGCTGAGCACTGTCGCGCAGCAGCTTGATGACGAAATGCAAATTGCTACGGTGGATCGTCTCGTAAAACACGCTATCGTCGCGGGTGCGCGGTGGGTGCGGGACGATGCTTGTAAAATCCACCTGGCCGCGCACCACATCGGCGAGCCGCATGTAGTAGCGCTCGATCAAATCGGCGGTGTAATCTACAAAGGGCACCAGCGTCATATTGCGGTGCTCGTCGGGCGCGGTAAAGAACTGGCGTGCCAGCGGTGTAAGCGCCCACAGCGCCCCTTCTTGCTGCACCAGGCCGATCTGCTGCAAGGTAATAAGGAATTTTTCCAGACGCGGCGCGACACTTTCGGTGGCCTGCGCAACCTGCTCAAGCTGCTGTGGGCCAGCGGCAAGCACAGTAAAGAGGCCAAGCTCGCTTGCTGCTTTAACCGCAAAAAAATCTACCGGCCCTTTGAAAACCATATCGTAGGCGCGTTCCGCAGCGCAGAAAAGCGCGTCTTCATCGGTCATACAGGTGCAATTAGGGAAGCAGCGCGTTTGCATATCTATACCTTGTTGAGTATTCAGGATTGAGTATTCAGAAGTTTCAGCACATTTCCACTGTTTCAACTTTGATATGGTGATGACGGTGACACGTTTTGCACCTGGTAGGTGCAGCCTGTCACCGTCATCACAAAGTCATCTTGTCACGACGGCGCAGTGCCATACGATTCAGCAGCGGTTGAGCAAAGATCGGCAGATAGCTGAACCACCACGAGACGTACCCAAGCCAGGCGCTGGCGCGATGAATACGTCGCTTGCCACTATCGGTCGCGAGCTGCGCACCCCAGCGATGGCCGGTGATGATCGCCCCGAGCATGCCGAGCGTCGGCAGTGGGCCGCTGATCATAAAATAGATCTTTAGCCAGCGCGGCTGATGCTGGCCGCCGAAGTTCTCTTCGCGGAATAGCGCCCGACGCCGACGGTCGCCACCAGGATATTCATCGCCCAGTCGAGCAGATGCGCAGTGTTGGCCAGACGCCGCAAGGTTTGTCGCCGTTCGGCCTTTGGCGATTGTGACTCCAGACCACAGAGCCGCCAAACAGCGCTGTAGCAGACAAGCGCCGCCCCGCTGATAAGCGCCATCAGGTATAAAATATGCTTGTCGGAGATTCTCATACAATATACTTGTATTATACGACAAAAAATCGAATGTTCAAAGAAATACCGAGCGCACAGAACAGTGAGCGCAAAGTATTTGGGTATATTTGCTCAGACAAAACCTTTTACCCATCGAACCAGAGCGGTACAACGGCGGGTGCGCCATACCAAGTATTGGGCGCATTGTAAGGTGTGTGGCGCGCACCGCGCAGAACGAGATTATCGGCACCGGGCAAAAAACAACTCGCGGTCGGCACAACGCCATCGCCGATCTGGTCGCCGCTACCAAAGGAGATCGCGTAGCTACGATAGGCGAAGATCTCCTCAAGCGCCCCCCAGCGCCGCCCGCGCACACTCTCTCCGGCCACCGAGCGATACTTCAGGTGAGCATAATATGCGCCAGGGTATGTCGCCTCAAGCCAGGTGGCAAACTGCGCCACCCATACCTCCGAGGTCGAATGCGATGTGCCGAGGGTGGTGAGCGAGGCGACGTGCTGAGCGCCGTAATAGCCATCGCCGTAGAAGCTTCGTTCACCGAGATAGGCACGCGCGATACGCCCACCGGCACTGTGGCCAACAAGATCAACCGCAGCCGCCCCCGTCTCACGTCGTGCCAGCTCAACCGTGCGCGCCAGCACGTCAAGCGCCGGGCGAAAATCAGGATCGCGCAGTGTGAGCCAGTCGAGACGGCCAAACGCGGTGATGTAGACGACGCGCTTAAATGGCGCTGCCGCAAGCTGCTGCGCCATTCGCAGGTAATCGTTTACCTCTGAAAGGTAGCCGCCGATGATGACAATAGGTTTCATCAGGAGATACCTGCGGTCGCGCGAGCAGCACCTGCGCGACCACAGCTAGATTTACCCTTTCTCATCCTCGCCTGGCGTATCAGCAATATCGGTAGCCGGTCGGACTGCGGTTCCTTTATTGGCCTCGCTGCCCGCTGTTGGTGGATTTACTTCTTGCGGCATGTCCACCGGTACGACGGGCGCAACATCCATCGGCACAACGGGGCAACATCCATCGGCGGCACCGGCGACATGGGAGCGGTCTCTACGGGGACGTGCTCAACAGACGCGCCGCTTGCTGGGCTCACAGCACCATCGCGCAGGCTCACAAAGATACGGCCCAGGTCTTCAGCCTGAAAACGGATCCAGTAGTCGTAGAAGTTGTAGACATCGCGCACGGTATCGTTAAACTGACGTGTGAAAGCTTCGAGCCCTTGCGGCGGCAGCGCGCCGCGGGCGTAGCCCTTCAAAAGATAGCCGACCGGCTGCACACCTTCGGCATACCGATACGTCGTTTCGTAGAATGGGCCGGGAGCGCCAGGCGTGCCATCGGGGTTCATATACGAGGGCGTATAATTCGCGCGATAAGCGACATCAGCGGCCGCAGCATCGTATTCAGCTTGAGTCATGCCCGGCGGGTAGCCCGCCTCGCGGTAGCCGACGCTCGGCGGCGGAGCAGCCTGGTCGGCAGGTGAGTAATTGGTCAGACGCTGCGGCTGATAGGTGCTGCTGCGCGACGCCTGATAATCGGAGCGCCCGACATTATAGTTACGCGGCGCACCACTGGAGCCCCCATAGCGTGCAGGCTCATCATAATCAAGGCCAAGCCAGCGGCGAACCGGGCCAGGAATCCAGCTCGTCGTATCGCGACGATACTGCTCACGCGCCGAGCGCCCGTAGCTCGGTCGGTCGTCGTTGTTTGCCATTGTGTATCCTTTGTAGGTTACAGGTTACAGGTTACAGGTTACAGGTGAGAGTAATGCGTGATCCGAACAGCTTCGCTTGCTAACATTGCACGTTTCACGCTTCATATCGCTGCCACCGGTTTCTGCTGCGTCACCGGGGCGAAGCAGAAGGTGATGATACGGCCAAGGTCATCGTCGGGATAGCGCTTGTCGAGCGCCATGACGGCTTCGAGCATACCGAAGATCTGTTCAGGCGGGGTGGTACGCGGGCAGCGCACCAGGCTAGCGATCAGCTTTCGGCGGTAGTCGAGGCTATAACGCAAGGAGCAGGCCGCCAGCCGATACAGCAGTGCATCGCGCAACTCGACGTTGTCGCTGTAGCGCTTGAGCCAACTGGCCAGGCCCAGCCGCTCGGAGCGGTCGAGGTAGAAATTGACCAGGTCGGCGAGAGCCAGATCGCTCTGTAGATGGACAACCTCCTCCCAGCGCTTAGCGAACTGCATCCGCGCGAAGGCGGACAACTCACAGAGCTCGATCACCAGATTGCTGGCGGTGTAGTACGGCTCGCGGTCGAATTCGCGTTTGAGCCCAGCCTCGCGCTCGGCAAGCTGCCTAAGCGCCGATTGCCCGCCAGCAGCGTAGGAGGCGGCAGCCTTGAGCAGTATCGAGCAGTTGTGCCGCCGACCCTGCATCGAAACGCGCATACGCACCGCCGGTCAACCGTGCAATCTCGCGGAAGACGCTCGCAGCCCGGCACATCATGTCCTTCCTGAAACAGAAGCCCTTGATACCACGCAGGCCAAGTTCCCTGCCAGCGCGCAAGATCATCAGCCTCCTCCTCCATGGCACTCGCCGACGAGCACGAAGGCACGGACCGGCTGGCGCTTGGCTTCATCGCGCACATGCGCCAGCACGCGGCCGATCTGCGCGTCCACTTCGCTGATCATCGCGTAGTAGGCGGCGATGTGCTGCTTCACTTCCTCCGGCGTGCGTGGAAATGCGGCCAGGTTCTCATCGCGGATCTTCATTTCGCCGTTGTCG
>JAAUTF010000067.1 GCA_012031775.1 Candidatus Altimarinota bacterium
TGTTGCGGATGGCCGGTGGCTTCGGCAGCGGTCGGCGCGAATTCGTCGGGCGTACGTGTAGGTGGGCGCGCAACCGCGCCACGTTCGAGATCGAGCAGCAAACGCACATAGGCGCGACGCACACGTGTGCTCGGGTCGTCGGCACGCAACCGTGTAAGCGCGTGTTGCAGGCCCGACAGCTGGCGTGCAAGTGGATTGCGCAGGCTGCCCAGCAGGCCGCGCAGGTCGGCGGCAAGGCCGACGAGCAAGCCAAGCGACTCGCGCTCTTCGTCAATCGCTTTGCTCGGCGCACGTCGGCTGCGGAGCAATAGAATAGCGAGTATCAGCGCAAATAATGGGATGAGGGCCATCAACCAGGTTGCGCCGTAGGCCAGATTACGAATGAACTCGTTGGCCGGCTGCTCGATGATCTCCCAGCTCTGCGGCTGTTGCGGTGTCTCGGGCAGCGGGGTAGGGCGGACATTAGCAAATAGTGCGCGTATCAATGCTGCTAATGGCTCGGCGATCAGGGTGACCAGCAGCCACGTCAAAGCACCGCCGATCAGCGCGAAGGGAATAAGCAGCAACGTGATCGCCTGGCGTAGCACTTCGAGCACGCCGCCGCCAGCGACAAGCGCGCCAAGCACACTCGACAGCAGCACGATCAAGGTGATTGCGCCGAGCAGGGTGGCGGCGTAGCGCCCGGTAAGCCGCTGCGTGGTGCCGCTTTCACGGGCATGGGCCAGAGCGAGCGCGCCAAGGCCGAAGCTGATAAAGGCAAGTAGATGGGTGAGAAGTTGATTATCGCTCCCCAGAGCCGCTGAAGGCAAAACAGCCGAGAGCAACAGCAGCACAACCAGCGCGCCAATGCTGCGCGTAAAATAAGCGAAGATCGCACTGCCGTCGAGTGCGTCGAGGCGTGTACCGCGCCAGTAGAGCAGCAGACCGAAGAGCAGCGCCAGGTAGGCATTGCCAAACGTCGCACTCCCTGGCACAAGTGCGGCGAAAGCTTCAGCTGGCGCAAGCCCGAGAAACCCCGAGACGGCGCTGATCCCAGCGATGGCGGCTCCAGCACTCAGTAGAGGCCGATCGGCGCGCGGCGGGCTTAGCGTCGTGACATGATCGGCCGCGCGCCCAAATAGCACCAAGCCAAAACACAGCGGCCAGACGTTGAGCTGCCCTGCCAGCAAGAGCGCAATCGTGCTAAAGAACGTCGCTTCAAGCGCCGCCAGACAACCGAGGAAAATACTTCGCTGCATAGTCATAAAAGCGGTGCGCTCGTGATCGGGTATACCCCAATCACGAGCGCACACTGCAAACCGTATACTCGTCGCTGGCTACTTGGTTTCGCGATAGATAACGTGACGCCGTACGAGCGGGTCGAACTTCTTTAGTTCAAGGCGGCTCGGGTCGTTCTTGCGGTTCTTCTCGGTGGTGTAGCTGTGACCGCTTTCCGTGCTTTTGAGCTTGATAATGATGCGGTTGCCCTTTTTGCTGGCCATAATCGTTCCCTCTCAAAGTACCTTGCGAACATCAACGCAAAGAAATATTTCGGCAGGCACATAAAAAAGCGCGCCTTCTTGCCGACGCTAAATGGCATTATACCATAGATGTAGGGGCACGCCAACGCTTCACTCCACAGCAGAGCTATGTCGTTGTTGGCATACCCCAACCCCAATCTGACCTTGGCATAAGGCATCCGCGCTACGCTCTGCGGGGCAATCACACACTACGCTTTAGCAAAAACAACGCGTAGCGCTTCATCCTCGAAGTAAGCGTCCTGAGCTTGCAAGCGTGCCAGCGACTGCGGCAACACAATACGGTGGCGATGCCAGCCGACCGAGATCAGCAACTCGTCGGCGTTTTGCGCAAGGTGAACCTGGTCTTCCGAGGCGAATGGCAGGGGCACGATCAAATCGAAGCCCTTGGCCGTGCGCTCGACGCGTTGTGTCGGCCCACGATAGAGAAAAGCAGCTGGATCCTGGTTGCCGAACAACGCTTCGGCCATCGGCGCAAGCTGTGCAGGCCCGATCACTTCGCGGTTATAGTGCGGCGCTTTCAGCAACGGAAGCGGCGCAAACAGCTCTTCCACCTGTGGGGCGTACTCCTGCTGCATTGCGCGCCAGGCTGCAAAATGGCCATCGACATCGGCGGGCAAAATGCGATTGACGACCACAGCATCGACGGCGTAGCCAAACAAGCTCAAATACGTCAGGCTGCGCTGGGCCTCGCGGATGACCATCTTCTCCAGGTTCATCACGATACGCGCCGTAGTTACCTGCTGGTCGGTAAGGATGTTGCGCACATCCACAAGCGCATCGATCGCCTTTTGCGCCGAGGCGAGCACATCGTCGTCGGCGATCGGCATATCGGTAACACGGCGGGCCACCGGGCGCACCACTTTCAGCAGCGCGCGCGCGATCGGGAAGAGGCGCGCGATCCACCAGCGCATAATGTCGGGCAGTGAGAGCAAGCGTAATGTCTCGCCAGTCGGTGCCGCATCGACGACCATAACATCGTAGAGGCCCTCGTCGTGATGGCGCTTGATCTGCAGCAGGCTGAACAGCTCTTCGGTACCGGGAATAACCGACAGCTCGCCCTGCGCGATCGTCTCCACACCTTGCCAGGCGAGCAGATCACGCAGATATTCCTGCACCTGGCCCCAGCTCGACTCGAGCTCGTGCAGTGCGTTGATCTCCTGCGCCCAGAGATTGGGCGCAACTAGCAGCGGCTCGGCGCGCAGATCGACGCCAAGCGAGTCGCCGAGCGAGTGGGCCGCATCCGTGCTAAGCACGATCGTTCGATAGCCGAGTTGGGCACAACGAAGCGCTGTAGCGGCGGCAACACTTGTTTTGCCGACGCCGCCTTTGCCAGTGTAGAAGAGAATGCGCATGGCTGTCTATAGTACTCGTAGATGCGGCTTCGTGCAAACGCAGGAGTCAGCACTCAAGATTCAGAAGCGCGCTGAGGAACACCGTATGAGCTATATAACTCCGGTCGAGCGGCGAGGCATCGGGCAGGGCTGCGCTAACCCCGACGCTAGCTGCTATTGACGATATGACGATGCTGACGTGTTTAGTTGATCAAGTGCGAACAGCTACAAATATTGACGAACTGCATCTGCCTGGCGATGCCATGTAGTTGACGAAGCTTGAGGGCGCAGCTTATGGTGGGCCGACATTACGTGTGCCCAGCGTCGGCTCGCGCTCGGCGGCTTCCACCTCGCGCCACCAGGAAGCGACCGTCGCTTCGTCCTGGCCGTACCAGGGCCGATCGGGCCGTGGGTCGTGGCGTAAACCTTCCAACACCACCGATCGTGAGCCATCGAGCAGGCCGTTATCCAGCGGCACCACACCATCGCCCCACTGTGCGCCAACACCGCTGAGCAGGTTATAGCTCTGAAACGCACCGCGCTCGGGCGGTGGCCCACTTGCATCGCCGTAGACGCCGCGCGCGCTTACGCTGACGTAACGAATAAAACGCCAGTAGGCACCGGGGTAGGTCTGCTGCACAAAAGCGATCTGATTGAGGCCGCCCTGGCGCCCGCGCTTCGTGGTGCTATGCGGAGTGCCGAGCGTCACCAGGCTTGAGACGCGTTCGAAACCGTTGTAGCGCAGCTTGCGCGGCCCATAGGCCTGGTCGCCCAGATAGATACGCGCCAGCACACCGCCAGCACTATGCGCCAGCAGCACCAGTCGCTCGGCTGCGGTGCGGCGCAACACCGCGCGCACGCTGCGATCGAGGATCCCCAACAAAACACCGTAACTATCGCTCGGCACGACACCTAGCCAGTCGAGCAGGCGCAGTGTCGTGATTTCGACCGCGCGCCCACTCACCGCTGCCAGGTGGCGCTGCAAAGGCTGGTACACCGGCCAGTTCAGGCCGAAGCCACCGATAATCAGGATGGGGTCGGAGTTGGACATGTTTTTGGAGAGCACAGAACCTGGAGACCAGATTTGATGAGGTTTGCAGTTGCGTCTCTAGTTCTCCAGGCTGTTTGTCTATGGTTCTATGGTTCTTAGTTCTTGGTTCTTAGTGCTATCGTTCCTAGCCGCGCGCCAATCCACCATCGCCCATGGCAGATACACGAGCACGAACGAGACGATGCCGAGCACTTCCAGCCAGATAATGTAATAGGGCCAGGGGCCGAGCAGGTCGATCAGCGAGGCCGAGGCAGGTGGCGCGCCAGGTACATGTAATTGCCGCCGGTAAGGTAGTTGACACTGCTTGCCACCAGCATGGCGATGTTCGTGATGATGATGACGCGCAGAATTGAGCCCCAGGTGGGCCGGTAGCGGTACGCGCTGATCATAAAGATGACGCCCAGCCAGATCGCGGTGTGCGAGGTGAAGAAGATCCAGTAGGCAAAATGCGGGAAGTTATATAGCCCGATATCCGGCGTTAGCATCGCCTGGGTAGCACCGGCAAACCCCCAGAAATACAACACCTCGAACAGGCGATAGCTACGCATCCAGAGCATAAGCGCCGAGAGCGGTACCGAGAGCATGCAAATATGTAGCGGCAATGAGTAGGCCAGGCTCCAGATGCCGTTGCTGATCTGCCACACATCCCACAGCACCTGATTCAGCAGGCAGAATGCGACAAGAGCGTAACGCACACGCTCACGTCGCCGCTCGTGGCGGTTGGTACGCGCCCATATCGCCACCAACAGGCACACAGCTACAGCCGCCAGCAACGCGGAGACGTGCGACACTCCGAATAACGTTAGCGGCGCGCCGTCGAAAGAAAGACGCCAGAACTGCTCCATAGCCTCATTCTAGCACGGAGTATGCGAAAATCGGTGGGCAACCTACCTGTGAACATGTAGGGATCTTCTCAACATTCTATAGTACAATAGGGCAACAGGCTTCAAAAACTCTAGAGCCACATTCAACCTATGCGCTCATCATCCCTGTTCGCTCGCCTGCTCGCCCTCGTTCTCCTTGCCCTGCTTGCGCCACCGCTAATGCCTCCATCTGCGCGCAGCGCACCCTTGCCGATACCGCCGCCGAACGTTGAGTACGCAACGCATAACGTTTTGTTGACGGCTGCCTCAGCCGCTAGCCCAGAAGTGAGGCGCTGGTTGAGCCATGCTGCGGCCGATCCAGCGCACGATCTCTGGATCACCCTACGCGCACGTACCGTTATGATGCCAGAGGTTCGCATCGCATCACCGCAGGGCGCTACCGTGCGCATCAGCGGCAGCTCCGCTCAGATCGCCACACTGCTCAAGCAGCTCGAACCATACCCCGTACTCGCCGCTGTGAACTGGCTATCGCCAGGAGAATCGCCCATTGTTGCGCAAGAAACGACATCGGCGAGCGCGTCGTCGAACTTCGTCTATCTGCGGATGCCCTGGGCGGCAAATGTGATCTGGGGCAGCACTACGCCCAACACGAGCGTCAGCGCGACTATACGCCGCCACAGGCGCACCTTGTACCAGGTGCAGCAGCAGAGCGATGAGCTTGGGCGCTATGAACTGATCCTGCCCGATGCGCTGCGCAAAGGCGACCGCGTGACGGTAAGCGATGGAACACAGGAGGTGAACACGCGGGTGCAAGCGCAGCAGAACGCGGCGCGCCGCCAGAGCACTACTAGCGGAACGACGATGCACACAGCGCCCGACGGCGCGATCTTGCTGCAAAACGACATGCCGCTCAGTATCGAAGTGCGCCGTGATACGCGCTATGGTGTTGGCATAGTCGAAGGAGACGCGCAGAATAATTCGATAAACTCCCAGGTTGGCGGTTATGCAAGCGCTGAGACTCAGGTACAGGTGCGGCTCGTACGCGCAGGCGCTACACATGTGCAGCGTATCACGAATAGCGACCCCGATGGGCGCTTCGATGTCGCCTTAGATACACCGATCGAATCCGATGACACTATTATCGTTGCTGCTGGAAGCACTGAGCATACAATCGACGTACCGGAGTTGCATACGCAGGTCGATGTCGTAACACAACGGGTCAAAGGGCAAGGGCCAGCCAACAGTGGTGCTCGCACAGGGACACAACTAAAACTTAGCTTTCACTGGAACGAACTTGATCTCCATACTGATCCAACTGGTGCGTTCGATCAAGCATGGAGCTTAGAGCGCTTACTGCCAGGACGCATAGGCACCATGGTCTTTACTAATGTTGATGGTCATCGCATCTATGCGTCGGTTTTTATCGGCGAGCCATTAGCACGTGGTATCATCGGCGATAGCTGGGCCGATGTGGTGCTTGGCCAGCCGGATTTTGGCACCATCACGCCGAATACTGTCAGCGCGAATCGCCTCTTCAGGCCAGCGGGCGTGCATATCGACCGCAGCAGTACACCGAACCGCGCCTATGTCTTCGATGGTGGCAACAACCGTATCCTTGGCATGCAGACCATGGGAACGACCGAGGACGGCCGCCCCTGCACAAGTGACAGCGACTACAACACCCCTTGCTTCATCGATCCCGATCGCGAGGCCGACATTGTGCTCGGCCAACCTGATATGCGCAGCTCGACCTGCAACGGCGACTCGAACTACCAAAGCTACCCGGAGGTTCCACCAGCGGCTGCCACCACCTTGTGCGGCATGCGCGCCCAGCAAATGAGTATTCTCGAAGGCGGTGCCGGTGCGGGCATGGCCACTGATACGGCCGGAAACCTGTACACGCCAGATTATTTTAATAATCGTATTCTGCGCTACAACGATCCCTTCGCCAACGACACGCGCGCCGATGGAGTATGGGGCCAGGCCGATTTCGCTGGCCACACCTGCAACCGTGGTCGTGGGCAGAGCCGCCCCGATGCACACAGCCTGTGTCTCGCGCCGCCGCCCGGCGTCGGATATCTTGTCGCCGGTGTGGCGATCGATAGCGCAGGCAACCTCTGGGTCACCGACAATCAGAACCATCGTGTGCTGCGCTTCCCGTACAACGAGGCACACGGCATGCCATCTGAGACCGCCGACCTGGTGCTCGGCCAGGCAGACTTCTTTGGTGCCTTGCCAGGAACTAGGCCGACGCAAATGGACACGCCGAACGCGGTGCGTGTTGATCAGCGAGGGAATGTCTTTGTTGCTGACACCCTCAACCATCGCATACTCCGCTTTTCGCCCCCACTGCAGAGCGGCATGCGCGCTACTGCGGTGATCACGGTGGGCGTTCATACTCCCGCAGGCCTTGAGTTCGCACCCGACGGTAGTTTGTGGGTGAACAATACCGGCTACAACCAGTTGCTACGCATCGTTGATGGTACGCCACAAGACCCGGTTACCTATTACAGCGTTGGCGGCGGCATCGGTATCGACAAAGACAGCAACCTTCAGGTGGCTAGCGCCAATTTTGAACTGCACCAGGGCGTACGTTTTGTTGCGCCCGACTATCAACGCTTTGATCTCTTCTTTGATGCGCCGACAAATAGCGAGAACTGGCCGAACCGCACGACGCTCAACGAGTTGAACCGCGCCTATGGCATCGAAGTGACGAACGAGCAACTGATCGCCAGCGACGGCGGTCGGATGCTTTTTTGGAACCAACCCTGGAGCGCCGTCAATGGGCAGCCGGCAGATGGCGCTGTCGGCGTTCCCGATGGCGCGAGTTTGCCAAATAGCAACGCTAATTTTGGCCGCATGCGCATGGATAAGCAGGGGCGGCTGTGGGTTATCTTTTTAGAAGGGATAGACAGCCGGCTACGTGTCTATCAGCTGCCGTTGACCAGTGCAGCAGAGCCACTGTTTGAAGTCCGCTCGCCGCTAAGCACCCTCGAAGGCGAGCCATTCTTCTGGAGTGAATTCATCTCGATCAGCGGCATCGCCATGCAGCCAGATTGCGATTGCGTCTGGATCAGTGATCGTGGCTTGCATCGCGTGTTCCGCATCCGTAACGCAAGCAGCGCCCCGGTGGTCGATGTCGTGCTCGGCCAGCAAAACGCTGCGGGGATAGCCTGCAATCAGGGGCGTGATGAACGCGACGACGAACCACAGTTCCCCGATGCGCATTCGCTCTGCGCGCCGGGCGGGCTTAGCTTCGACAACGAAGGCAATCTCTACGTCGCCGATCACAACCTCGAGTTTCATGGCAATAAGCGCCTGCTCGTTTTCGAGAAAGCTACGCTGCCGCTTGCTCCAGAGACGACACTTTACAATGTGGCGGCCAGTCGCTTTCTTGGCCATTTGACCAACGCGACTACGAGTGGCTGCCGCCTTATTGAGCAGGATGTGTTATGTATGCCCTTTGAAGCTGCTTTTTTTGCCGACGGGCGAGTGCTTGTCGGCATGAACGGCTACAGTCAGCAGCGCTTTCCGATTGTCTTCGACCGGCCTGTGGATGGGCAGCAGGCGCTGAGTATTCTCGGCGATTACGGGTCGATGCCAACCTCGATCCGCAGCGATCGCTTCGGCAATATCTATGTTGTCGATCACAACCGCACGCGGGTGCTCATCTATCTATCTCGACCAACTGTGGAGCCGAGCAACACCGCGTTACCGTCGCCCACAAACACTGGCGAAGCATCGCCAACGCCTTCATATACGGCTTCGCCAACAGAGGCGACACAACCGACACAGACCAGCACCGGGTTTCCTTTGCCTGACAACACACCGCAGGGGCCAACGATGACTCCATCGCCGCCTAAGGCGACTACGCCGACGCAGACCAGCAGCAGCGGCCCGCCAGAACCAAGTGACACGCCGCACCCTTCGGCGTCTGCACCGACACAAAGCACGCCACAGCCTAATGCAACAACAACACCAACAGATCGTGCCGAACCGTCCGAGAACGAGACGATCTACTTGCCGCTATTGCCATAAGGTGCCACCGGCTTGTACCAGTTTACCCGACGCGCCGAATACGTCGCATGGTGCTCGCGAAGTCGTCGAGCGTAAGGGTGAGGCCGCCGTGCATCCAGGCCGCGCCTGAGCGCACGGCATTGAAACCCTCGATTTCATAACGCGCCGTTGGGTCGAGGCCGCGCAAATACAGCGGCGACAGCGTGGCCGGCTCGGGCAGATAGGTGCGAAACGCGAAGAGCACGCCTTCACTGCGGTTTTTTGTTACGTATTGCACTGCAAAAAATGCATCCGTCTCGGGCGAGCGCAGGCGATACTGGTCGCCACCATGCACAATATGGCGGATCGCCTTGTACTGTGCCACCAGTTCAGTCGCCTCGGCCCGTTCGGCCTCGCTCCAGCGCTCAAGGTGCGCACCGATGCCCAAGACACCGCACATACTGACATGGAAGCGGAAGGGTAACGAAAAGCGCGCGCGCCCATATCGGTGACCCAAGCCTCGACGGTGCTGGCAGGAAAGAGCTGTGAGGCACCGTGCTGAATATGCAAGCGCATCGGCGGCAGCGTATTATCGCTGGCCCAAAACTGGTCGGCAAAACGTAAAATGCCGTAGTCGGCACGCCCACCGCCGCCCGAGCAGCTTTGCCAGATCACGGACGGATGGCGCGCGCGCAGTGTACCCCAGACATGATATAAGCCCGCAACATAGCGCAGCCACAGCGATTGTGGATCGTCGGCAAGGAAGCCTGGCTCGCTGACGTTACGGTTCATATCCCACTTGATAAAAGCGATCTTGTTCTCACGCAGCAGTGTATCTAGCGTTGCAATCAAGTAGTCTTGCACCTCGGGCAGCGCCAGATTCAAGATGAGCTGGTTACGCGCCTCAATACGCGGGCGACCGGGGAAGTGCAAGGCCCATTCGGGGTGCGCGCGGTAAAGGTCGCTATTGGGGTTGACCATCTCGGGTTCGATCCAGAGGCCAAATTCCATGCCCAGGGCGTTGACGTGGTCGATCAGCGGTTGCAAGCCATTGGGGAATTTTGTCGAGTCAGGCGTCCAGTCGCCGAGGCCGGCGGTATCGCTCACACGCCCCTTGAACCAGCCATCGTCCATCACAAACAGCTCGACGCCAAGTTCTGCGGCGATCTCGGCGAGCGCCACCTGCGAGGGCTCGTCGACCGCAAAGGTGGTGGCCTCCCAGGAGTTGTAGAGCACTTTATGTGTCAGCTCTGGGTGTGGCACTACGTGCGCGCGCACGTAATCGTGCAAGCGGCGGCTGGCCCCACCAAACCCTTCGTTAGTGTAGCCGCCGAGCGCAAGCGGCGTGGTCAAGGACTGATCGGCGTCGAGGCGCAGCGCAAAATCCCAATCGTTGAGGCCGATGGCGAGATAGGTGCTACCGAACTCAGTGCGCTCGGCGGCGATCTTCCAGTTGCCGCTCCAGGCCAGGGTGCCAAACCAGACACCACCGCGATCCTCGTCGGCATTGCCGCTATCAAGCGCGAACCAGGGCGCGTGACGATGGCTCGTCGTAATGCGGCGACTCTCTAAAACGGTAACGCCGCTCGTCAGCGGTGCTTGGTGCAGGCGGAACTCCTCGAACCAACGACCAGCCAAATGAGTAAGCTGATACTTCTCGCCCGGTGGCAGGTGCCACTGTGCAGAGAAGGCCCGGTTTAGCTCAAATGGAGCATCGCCACGATTGCTGAGCACCGCCCAGCGCGCGATCATATCGTGCGCTACGAAAACCTGATAGTGCAGGGCGACCTCCAATGGGCCGTGCGCATCACGAAGCGTGATCGTTAGCTCCTCACCGCTGACGATTGCATCGACGAATTGCCAAAAGATCACTCGCACGCCATCGGCGTATGTCAACTTTACACATGGCTCGATATACTTCAGATCGCCATAGCCAGGGTATTCTTCAGGAGTACGATGAGCAGCGCTATCGAAGGAAGCCCAGGCCTTGGGCGCGGGTGGCGGCGGATAATCGTCTACAAACGGCAGACGCGGCCCCCAGTAGCGGTGAGTCAACAATCCACCAGCGTTCAAGCCCAGGGCATAGGCCGTTGTGGTAGTTTCGAGCACCCAACTCGTGTCAGTGTGATGGATGGGCATGTGCTTAATTTCGGCCTCAGACCTCGAGGGCTGATCCACTATAGCGGCGGGTAGAACCGTTGCGCCGACCTTTGTGCCGCTGGCTGCGACCGACCTACTCTTCGCTGTAACCATGCCTTACGACGTGACCAACCCAAACTGGCGGAGCAAGGCATTGACTTCGTAGGCGAAGAGGGCGTCGACATCGCCAATAACTGGCTGCAAGTGATGGTCGAGCTCAAGGCCGATCAGCCCGTGGCCCATCGCCCAAGCGTGTATCGTCGCCAACAAAACCGGCAGTGGCACCTCCTGCCCGGTCTCGACGAGCCATTGCGCAACGTGGGCACTGATCGTCGGCGGCGCGGTATCACCGGCACGTAGCCGCCCCTGCGCATAAGCCACTGCAAAAAGCCCACTTATTATGCTGAACACACTGCGCGCCTCAGGCGAGGTTATCTCGGCGGGCGCGTGGTATCCGGGAATAGGGGTACCGAAAAGTAGCGCATATTCAGCAGCGTGCGCCAGCGCCCAGTTGCGGTAGGCGTGCATCAACGTCAGCAGGCGCTCAGCAATGTCGGCATCGTGGCGATCTATCTCGCGCATCGCCGCGCCCATGGCCCGGTAGCCATCGACAATCAAATCGGTAATCAAGGCATCGCGGTTGGGATAATAATAATAAATTGCCGCTGAGCTAAGGCCGAGATCGCCAGCAACCGCGCGCAGGGAGAGCGCCGCCGCGCCATCGCGCGCCATGTGCTCGCGCGCTTTGTCTTTTATCTCGTCGCGCACGGCAGCATGCTGCCGTGCGCGACGCTCTTGCTTCTTATCGTGCATCACAAAGCTATCCGTCATCGCTGGGTTCGTTTCTGCTGATTGATTGTATCATAGATACGAGGCACGAAAGCCCAGTAGCCGCCCCAACACCGCTAGCGGCGCAAAGAGCACGTACTGCAGCGGCCGCGACAACGCCGCCAGTTCGACCTCGTATGCCGGCAAGATGAGCGCCATACGCAGCGGGTTTGGCGCTCCCTGGCGCGGAAACTTGCCATCGCGTTCCAGAGCGATGATCGTACGAAAGAAGGTTTCTGAAGCCAACGCAGGCGTCAACTCAATACGTGTGACCAGCGTTGTGTCGCCCGCATTCCACATCGCGTGCGCCTGGCCTGCCGACACGGTCGCCTCCTCGCCCGGCCCGAGCGTGTATTCCGCACCTTCCAGCCGTAAGCCCATTGCGCCTGCTAGTACGACAAAGCGCTCCGCTTGCCGTTGATGACGGTGGTAGACAGTAGCTGGCGCGCCGACTTCCAGCGTCTGATCGAACTGCAGCAGTGTCCCGTCAGTATCGCGCGCTGTCTGTAGGAAGGTAATCGCTGTCCAGCGGCCCTTAATCGTAGGATCGCTCATGATACATTCTCCGTTCTGCCGCGCATATGAACCGCAAAGGCCCAGAGATTCTTTTGTTAGGGGCAACCTACTCTATTAGGCAAACTCCTGACTCCTAACTCCTGACTCCTGACTCTTCCCTCCACGCAGCACCAGGCTGACGCCGAGCGCCAACATCCAGAGCTGAAAGATACTTGTTGTGACCGTAATGAGCGCGCCGAGGTCGATGCCAAAAAGCTCGACGATTGCGCCAAAGAGGGCGGCGGCGGCGAACAGGCCAGCGATAGCGCTCCAGCGCGGCAGTGTGGCGTGGCGCAGCGCGTAGACCGAGAGACAGACCAGCCAGAGCGCGGCAAAGAGGCTCACGCCCAACACCTCGCCAATACTGCCGCCATAATCGTTAAGTGCGCGGTACGTCACTTCAACCGCAGCGCGGGTGCTCTCAGGTGTGGTGGGGTCGTTGTAGATGCGCGCCAGGCCGGGCATGGCCACCAGCCAGCGAATGATACCAAGGGTGCGCGCCACCGCCGAGGCGATGCCAAAGCCAACGGCGATGCGCAGCAATGGTGGCAGTTCGTCGCTCCCGGCGGCCACCCGCGCTGTGAGCAGTGCCACCGGCCAGAATAAAACCGAGAAGATCAGATACACAAAATAGCCTGCACGTACGGCGCTCGCCTGTTCGGCGATCAGCGGCAACACGACAGCGGGCGGCTCGCTCAAGCTCGCCGGCCAGTTGATCGCTGACCCCAAAATTGCGATTGGCACAAGCAGCAACAAACCCTGGACAACGAGCAGAGCGCCGGTGGTGCGGACGAGGTTCGAGTTCATAATGGCAATTCCTTCTTTAAATATGATGAGCCGTGCGCCGTGCGCGTAGCGCTTTAAGCAGCACAGCTGTCCGAATTACGCGTCACGCTGTCACTGCCGCCGCTTCACGCGCCCGATACCAGGCTACTGTGCGCCGAATGCCCTCCTCGATCGAGGTGGGCTGCAAACCGAACTGCTGCGCAAAACGCGCGCCGTCGGCGACGAAAGGGCGCTCGAATTCATAGAGCATCTCGATCGTCTCGCGCGCGGTGGGGATAAAAAGGCCGCCGAGTCGGAGCATCATACGCCCCATGGATGTCATTTTCGGTGTCTGGCCCAGTTCCTGGTAAATCAGGGTGACAAGTTCGCGCTGGGTGCGCGCTGCCGCGTTCGGCACATGCCAATGCTGGCCTAACGCATCCTCGCGCTCACCGAGGATGGCTAATGCGGTGCCGAAATCGTCGATGTAGGTGTAGCTATGCGGCAGATCGAGCCGACCCATGAGCTGGGCGGGTTTCCCCTGTAGCGCTGGCTGAAAGACGCGCTCGCCCAGTGAAGAGGCGAATACACGCGGGCCGTAGAAATCCGAGCCGCGCGCGGCAGCGTAGCGGATCGTACCGCTGCGATGCGCTGCAAGCAACTGCTCGGCCATCTGCGCGCGCACCCTGCCCTTGCGCGTATGCGCTGCGTACGGCAGACGCTCATCGATCGGCCCATCCACTTCGCCATACATGTACAGGTTCTCGGCGACGATCAGCTTCGCGCCCTCGCGCAGGCGCCGCTTCAGCCGCGAGGCGAAGACGGGATGGCCGTCGGTCGGATTGGCGCCGATGACGAGGACGACGTCCGTCTCCATCACCGAATCGAAGTCCTGGGTGCCGGCCGAGGTGCCGAAGGCGGTCTTGAGGCCGTAGCCGGTCGGCGAGTGGCAGACGCGGGCGCAGGTGTCGACGTTGTTGGTGCGGAAGGCCGCGCGGATCATCTTCTGGACGACGTAGACTTCCTCGTTGGTGCAGCGCGAGGAGGTGATGGCGCCGATGGAATCGCGGCCATGGCTGGCCTGCAGCCGCTTGAATTCGCTCGCGGCATGGCCGATCGCCTCGTCCCACGACACTTCGCGCCACGGGTCGGTGATCTTGGCGCGGATCATCGGCTTGGTGATGCGGTCTTTGTGCGTGGCATAGCCCCAGGCGAAGCGGCCCTTGACGCAGGAATGGCCCTCATTGGCCTTGCCGTCCTTGTAGGGCACCATGCGGACGACGCGCTCGCCCTGCATTTCGGCCTTGAACGAGCAGCCGACCCCGCAATAAGCGCAGGTCGTCACTTTCGAATGCTCGGGCTGGCCCATCTCGATCACGGTGTTTTCCATCAGCGTCGCCGTGGGGCAGGCCTGCACGCAGCGCCGCACGAAACGCATTCGGACGACATGAAATCGGTGCCGCCGGCGGAGACGCGGCTGTCGAAACCCGGCCGGAATCGTCAGCGCAAGGTGCCCTGCACCTCCTC
>JAAUTF010000068.1 GCA_012031775.1 Candidatus Altimarinota bacterium
GCCCGCGCCGTCGTAGCCCATCCGTGCGCGTGCGCAGCGCCGGGTCGGTCACGCTGATGGTGCGGCCCAGAGCGTCATGGCCATACGTCGTATCCTGGCTACGGGCGTCTTCCGTTGCCACCACCCGGCCCATGCTGTCGTAGCGCTGGCCCGTGATCACATTCACATCCGCTGTCGGGCTGGCCCCCGCGACATAGTTGCGCGTCGTGAAGCGCGTACGGCCCAGGCCATCATAGGTCGTGCGCGTCACCTGGCCGCGCATGTCGATCGTCGCCTTGACCCGGCCAAGCGTATCGTACTGCGTGGTCGTCGGCACGTTGCGGTCCGACTCCAGCGGGTTGAAGGGGTCACAGCCGCTTGGAACCGGCAGGATGCCCACCACACAATGCGCAATCGTCGTGCTGACGCGACCCAACGCATCGTACTGGAACGCTGTCCAGTGGTTGCCCACATCCCGTGTCGCCAGGAGTCGCCCGGTGTGCGGATCGTAGGCGCGGTGCGTGACGCGGTTGGTAGCGGTCTGCGTCTCGTAGGCGGCCCAGGTTGGCGGGGTCGAAGACCGCCGTGGTGGTGATGGCGCGGCCCAAGCCGTCGTATTCGTAGAACGTGATCTGGTCGGTGATCGGCTCGGTGGCGGTGAAGATCCCGTCCACGCCGTTATCGATGGTGCGGAACAGCTGCCCATCGGGGCGATACTCGATGACCTGCACGTGATCCGTGTCCTGCGCGCTGGCCCAGGCGTTGTTCATCGTCTGCACAAAGCGTGGGTCGCCGTCCTCGTAGTTCGTCGTGACCTTGATCGGGCGGTTCAGCGCATCGTACGCGGTTTTCGTCCAGCGCTTGAGCGCGTCGCGCTGCCAGATCACATTGCCGTTGCCGTCGTAGTAGGTCACCGTCTGCACGTTGACATCCGGGCCTGGGGCGACGCCAGGGCGGTAGTTGAGCGTCACGGTGACGGGGCGGTTGCGCGCGTCGTACTCCGTCCGGGTCGTGCGCGTGGTGTGGTCGCTAAAGCGGCGCGTGAGCGGGTCGAAGCTGCCGGTGAGGATGCCGGTCTGGGTGACGAACTCCGTGCGGCCCAGCGCATCATAGCCATAGAAGGTGCTGACGTTGGCGTCGGGCGCGGCGGGACTAAAGCTCGGCGGTAGCGCAGGCAGCGCACTGCCCGGCGTATACCCGGTGAGGTTCTGCGTCGTCCAGGCCACGCGCCCATTGCTATCGTAGGCCGTCGCCGCGATGCGGCCATCGACGGTTTGCGTCCAGATCGGCCGCCCGCGCGCATCGTAGCCGTAGCTCGTGACCACATCCTGGTCGGCTGCGCCGCATTGAACACGCCATCCTGGTAATTGGCGATGGTACGGTCGATCTGGTTATCGGCGCGGTAGCGCACCACGTCGCGGCGGACGAGATCCGGCGCGCCGACCGTGGTCGTCACCACGCGCCCGACGGCATCGCGCTCGTAGGTGGTGGTCTGCGCCAGCGGCGTGCCGTCGCCGACGATCTGCGTCTGCACGCGCCCCTGTGGGTCGTACTGATACCGCGTCACCACGCCATCGGGTGTGTGCTGGGCGTCGAGCAAATGATCGGCGGTATAGGTGTAGCGCGTCGTGAGCTGCAGCTGGCCATCAGCACTCTGCTGGCGCACGGCGGTGACATCCGCCGTGCCAGAGGCATAATCGAGCGTCGTGGTGCGCCCAAGCGGGTCGCGCATGGCCTGCGGCAGCCCGCTGAGCGTATAGGTCAGCGTCGTGGTCTGGCTGAGCGCATCCGTTTGTTGGAGCGGCAGGCCAGTGCGGGTGGTGCGCGTGGTAGTAACCTGCCCGCGCCCATCGACCGTCGCGCTGGGGGCCAAGCTCTCGGCGAAGGCGTACGCCGCCACAAAGGCGTCGTTATGCGTTTGCCAGGCCAGGGTCTTGTCGGGGCGATACTGATCGACCCAGACATCCGCCACGCCACCGGACTTCTGGCGCGTGATCGTCGTTACCGGACCGGTGCTGCTGCTGGTGTAGGCATAGCTGACCGTGGTGCCATCCGGCTCGATCTGACCGCTCACGCGCCCAGTGATTGGGTCGTAGCTATTCTGGATCTGCACCGTGCCATCGGGCAGCGTGATGCGCGCGAGCCGTCCGCTGCTGCCGTCGTAGCCGTAGCCCGTGACCTGATTCATCACATCGGTGACCGTGGTCAAACGCCCGCTGGCATCGTAATCGTAGCGCACCGTGATGCCAGCTGCAGCCGTAACCCGATCGAGCCGCACCGCTGCCCCGACGAGTTTGTAGGAAAACGTCAGTGTTTGGCCGCTGCGCTCATCGCGCACCTGCTGGAGCTGGCCATCCCAGAGCTGGCCGGTGCCGGTGTAGTAGCTTGTACTGGTCGTATGCCCCTGGACATCGCGGGTGCGCAGCAATCGTCCGGTGCTATCGAACTCCTGCACCGACTGGTCTGCCGCCGTCAGCGTATAGACGTTGTTGGCTAATGCTAAGCTTGCGCGCACGCCAACATTCGGGAAGAAATTGGCACCAGACTGGTAAAAGCGCAGGCGATTACCGGTGGGCGACTCATAAATCACCGTGGACGGCTCGCCGCCGGTTTGTGTCGCGAGTGTGAGCGCCGCAGCGTGGGGATGGTTCCAGCCCCGGGCCAAGCGCGGTGGTGCGATAGCGCGCCCCATCGCTCAGCGAGGACGCATAACTACGCGCCATCCCGAGCGGGCGCACCGCCCCGGCAACCGCCAGATCCGTTGCATTCAGAATAAAATCGCCCGTCGCCGTATTCACCGGGTCGCCGTACTTATGCGTCGGGTCGCCGCCAGCAGTGCTACAGGGATTATTGCAAAGCTGATCGGCGGGCAGATACGGGAGTGTGAGCGGCCCATTTGCATCGGCCAAGACCAGATTATCAATCCCATAGGTACGCGCTCGAAACCCACTACTGCCCACAATACGGAGATAGCCCGCTTGACCAGCCAACGTACTGACCGTTTGCGCGCTGAGCCGCTGCGAAAATAGGCGCCAGCTATACGAAGTCGTACTTTGGGGGATGGCCAACAAAGTTTTTTCGTCGATGGAGGGATCAAGTGGAATAAATTCAATCCTAAAGCCTCCAGGATGGTCTGTATTTGGTGCCTCATGGATGAACAACGCTGCTTCGAGGGAGGTATCAAGAAAGCCCGCGAACGAAGCGGGAAACGTAAATACTGGACTGGTCACGCCAGACAGGCTACTCGACCCCACGCCACCCCCATTATGAAGGGTTTCCCAGGCAAGAAAGCTGCCATCCCGCCCCTCGATACCAGGATACGCCTCAGTGACCTGCAGGTAACGCGCGGTCGATGGCATGAACTCACTATTAACATTGGTAAAAAGCTGCCAGGGCGCAACAGCACGGTAAAGCCGAAAGTCTGACCAATGGCAGGTAACACCGGATGTGCCGCGGCCATCGCATTGTAACAAGACCTCAAGTTGGTTGCTTGTGGGCGTATGACTTAACAGTATCTTACGATGAGTCGTTGATCCAGCGGTCTGGTCAAGGTCAAATCCCTTCCAGGTCGTCGTACCCATTTCACGAAACTTGATACGGCTTCTGAGGGAGCCATTCTCGGCTGATTCAAGCCGAAGATCAAATTCGATGCTATCCAGTGAGCCTGCCGGAAGCATGACAATCTTATCGATATAATTATTGTTCACTACCTGGCTAAACGGGCCGGGTATCTGATGCACCTCCTCGTAGGTGCCTTCAAAAGTATTGGCTAATGAGCCAGCTATGTGCTGATTGGCAATCTTGGCATACTGTGTTGCCGCATCGCTTGCAGGGATCGTGGACGATTTCGGCGCAAAGGGCGGGGTGTCCGGGGGCAGCACCGCGAGCGGGGCGGTGGCAGGGGCTGCGTGTACACGATCAGCGCTTGGGAGCGGCGGGGCGAGTGGGCCTGGAAACGACAACGACGACACCACAAAGCCGATCAGCACCGCCAACAGACGCCGTCGCCACGCACGAGAGAGCACCATATCGTCGTCGTTTCTAGATTCGCACGCTGCTGCTCGTGCAGCCTGGCACGTCGGCAGCTTCGTGTTTACAGGATGAGCGCAGTTCTATCGTAAAGCGGAGATAGGGCCCTGTCTACTTCGGAAAACCGAATCATTTTACCCCTGGACAACCCTGATAACGCGTGGTATATTAGCGGGCGTTTTCGTATGCTCCTATATTGGGGACGCAGTTTGTCCCCATACGACGACAGCGGTGCTGCTGCCACGCGCGCGCCGCTGTGTATCCATAATCTGATGCACCATAGCGCAGCCGTATTGCAGCGGGCCGTTGCTTAGGCGGGCTTGCTTCTGTGTCTACAGCGATGAGCACAACGATTGAGCTTTGTCTGGGGGTGTTGTGGGCAGCGAAGCTGCCCACAACACCCCAGACGTATGGCTCAATGCTTCTGCCCAGCGCTATAGGTTATCGTCGTCATAAGTTCTCCTATCGTATCTCAGGTTCTGTTTGCAAATCTGGTTGACAGAGCATCAGATAGCTTCTGCTATGAGCTTCTGCCATGGTACATGGTCGGTTTTTAGCTTTCTGATGCAGGAAACCAAATTTCAAGCAGAGCCTGATTACTTCGAGTGCGGGCTAACAAGCGCGTGCAGCGGACGGGCGGAATCGGGGCGATTTTGCGAACCTGTGGTATCCTGATGGTCGTGCCGGTCAATTGGCATTAATCATCCGCCCGCCGCTGACGCGCATCGTTCGGGCGCTGAAGCCGGAACGCAATTGCACACGCTCCTGTTGCAAGGCGTGATATACTAGAGAAGAACAAAATAGAAAGGATGTGTTCTATGCCTGCTCGCGATTTTTACCATACCATTGTTCGGCACGCACTCATCAACGATGGATGGGAAATCACCCACGACCCATTACGCCTGCAATGGGGACGAAAAGATATGTATGTTGATTTGGGCGCAGAGCACCTTGTTGCAGCGGAACGCCAAGGAAACAAATAGCGGTTTGAGATCAAAAGTTTTATTGGCCCATCAGAAGTTGAGGATTTACGGAATGCGTTAGGGCAATTTATTTTATACCGAACCATCTTGCAAACAACGGAGCCAGACCGCGACCTGTATCTTGCGGTACGAGAATCAACCTACCTTGCGATATTTGAAGAACCAATTGGTCAATTATTAGTGCAACAAGAACACCTGCGACTGCTGGTGTTTAACCCGGACAATCAGGAGGTTATCCAATGGATCCGCTCGTAACATACCAACATATTATTGAGCAAACATTAGCGCCTTACACCCAGATACCATATGCCTATGGTGAACTCCAATGTAAAGCAATCTTTGATCGTGAGCGTCATAGTTATGCGCTTGTGACCCTGGGATGGGATGGGCCACGGCGGGTTCACGGATGCCTCGTGCATATCGAAATCATCAATACGAAGGTATGGGTCCAACGCGACGACACGGAAACAGGCGTCACGTATGACCTTGTTGCCGCTGGTATTCCGAAACATCAGATTGTCCTTGGCTTTCAGGAACCAGCAGTACGACACGTTACGGAGTATGCAGTAGCATAATGGTACAAATACCAAAACAACGGGGTGGTGCTGCACGCCTGCCGTAGACTACCACAGAGTTGTGTTGGTAGTTTACAGTCAAAACCAGCAATCGTCATAGAACATGTGCTCGAGAAAGGGGTGCAGAAATGGTCACATTGGATTGGGATACTCCATGTCCACAGGATAATTGAGCGCTCATCGGACGAAGTACAGCAACACCGCACACGCCCGAACAACCGCGTGCAGCTGACGCCGCTGGCGCGGCCCGTGACCTGGGCGCGATCTCAGCCCGCAAACCGCGCCGTTCTCTTGCTTGTGGCAACGCTGGCGGCTTCATTCTTGGGCGGCTCGTCCATCAGCGCCATTCCACAACCCGCGGGCGAACGGCTGCAGTTTGTGGGTGTGGCTCCCTGCTCACCGCTCATTCGATCTCGAAACCCTTCAGCGGCGCAGCTAACGCGGAGCGTTGGACGGCTTGTGTTCAGCAGAACCTTTGTATCGAATGGTCTTCATTTTCTAGCTTGAATTTCGTTCTTTGTTTCTGTATATTGGTATACAACAGTATCAGCTATTTTGCCTATTGGATTTTCGGTCTTCTACCCCTTGCGGATTGATGGTATGATTTCTCCAGCAACCGCTACGACATGGGGGAGGTATGGAAGGCGAGACGCGGCGCCTGGTCGCTCCGAGCAGCTTCTGTTGGAACCCGGCCTGTGCGCACTACGGCATGGTCGATGCGGGGAACATCCGCAAGTTCGGGCGGACCCGGGCTGGCACGCAGCGCTACCAGTGTAAGGCGTGCCAGCAGACCTTCGTGGAGACGATCGGCACCGTCTTCTATAACCGCCACCGCTCGCAGGAGACGATCATCGAGTGTCTGGCGATGCTCGCCGAGCGCAACAGCCTGGCGGCCATCCATCGGGTCAAGGGCGTGAAGGAAGAGACGGTGATGGACTGGTTACGGACGGCCGCCGACCACGTGGAACGGATTGAGGCGCTGTTGCTGGCAAACTACCAGCTGACCCGGGCCCAGCTCGACGCTCTGTGGACCTATGTCGGCCACAAGGCGAAAAGGGGCGCCCGGAGGAGGCGGAACGTGGCAGCTTCTGGCGTGGCATAACGCTGGACACCGACACCCGCTTGCGCGTCGGACGCGCGCTTGGCAAGACCGAAGAGGAGGTGGCCCAGACGCTGATGACCCAGCTGAAAGAGCGCGGGCATCCTGATGCGCCACCGCCGCTGGCGACGGATGGCAAGGGCGACTATCGCACCGCGATGGTCGACACCTGGGGCGAGGTTCCGGACTACGATGGACGCGGCCGGCCGCCGACCCGCAAGCAGCCCCAGCCCGACTGGCAGTATGTTCAGGTCGTGAAGGAGCGCTCCGGCTACCGCCTCACCGCGGTGCATGTGACGGTCGTCTACGGCGACCCTGACGAGGTGCTGGCGCAGGTCGGCGGACATACCTCCTATGTTGAGCGCACGAACCTCACCGCCCGGCAGATGAATGCGCGTCTGGTGCGCAAGACCCTCTCGTATTCCAAGCAGCTGGACGCCTTAGCTGCCGCCTGTGCCTGGGAGGATTGGGTCTACAACCTGACCCGAACCGTCGACACCCTCTCGATCCCCGACCGCGATGCGCAGGGGCGCCGCCGCTGGCAGCGTCAGACACCGGCGATGGAGGCGGGCCTGACCGACCACCGCTGGACCATTAAGGAGCTCCTCACCACCGTTATTCCCCCTGAATCGCCCAACACGTAAGGGGGAGAAGACCGGATTTTGTGAAATCGCTCAATGCAACTAATCATTACACTGAAGTTGAATTGGTTTCTTGTTATTCTATAACTCAAAACTCCCCATATTACTGTCACGGTTCCAACGAGAATCGCGATGGTCTCGACCAGGTCTTTTAAACTCTCAATACCGAGTGGCAACATCGTAACACCCCGTGCAGGAAAGGCTTTTTTTGATAAAAAGGCAACTAAAACGGTTATATTTGACTTTAATGCGCTTTTTATGTGCAGTTAGCACTCTACTCTTTCCCACCTATACAGTCGATGATGAACGCCTGACTCAACAAGCCAAATTTCATCTTCGCCTTTCACCGTGCGAACTACGCTTTCGACGAATAATAGGAAGAAAAGCTTTCGAACTAGTTGGACTTCCTGATCTAGCATCTCATCAGGGGTTTCAAGAAGATCGAGCCAGTGGAATGAAGCCTCAAGTGTATCAGAAAACGAAAATTTACCAGTCTGACATGGGATGATAAAACGAACAGCTGCTGTCGTCTCATCAATGAGGTAGCGGCCCCCACTCGTGATGTGTTCGAGAGCTGCGGTGCGTGTCATAAGTTGTGCCGCTTTGTATCTACCCGACACATGGCTAATTGAGTAACCTCCAAAGCGGTCGGTAGCGAGTTCGACAACACGCATATAAAAGGCTTCAATTGTTTCTTCGGGTTCTCTTGCAATCACTTCACTAAGCTTGTCCACTCCGATTTCTCGAAGTCGTTGCGCGACTGTATCAGAATAAAACAACTCGTCCAGAGCAGCTCGAAGCTGACTCTCACGCGTGAGCGGCAAAAGAAACTCGAACATGACGTAGTGCTTATGGCCTTTCCGAACATAGCGTGAAAAAAGAGGACGCTTCTGACTAATATGATCAAGAAACTCCGCTTCTGAGAGACGTAGAAACTCTTTTCGAACGGTCCAAAGGTTTGGACTGGCCTTTTCAAGAAGATCCTTCCATTGCTTGGACTTATAGGTTTCAATGCTGGTAAGTGACCACCCAGATGCTGCCTGAAGCTCTTCGAACGTGAACGCTTTGCCATCACGTGCGTGCTGCCGGAAGAAATCGTAGCCCTTCTTTGGGCTGTCCTTATCGTTTGCCATTGTCTGCCTCGAAGCTGCTAGAAGCTGTCTCAATATAGAATGCTTTGAACACCGAATT
The DNA here is from genome assembly GCA_012031775.1 of Candidatus Altimarinota bacterium. GTDB lineage: Bacteria > Chloroflexota > Chloroflexia > Chloroflexales > Chloroflexaceae > JAAUTF01. The sequence goes on from JAAUTF010000068.1 coordinate 8,498, forward strand.
AGGTACGCCTTCTCTAGGGCGGGCTAACGCTCACGCTCAGCTGCGCCGCTGGCAGCGGTGTGGAGCGAGACGAGCGGCGGCACGAAACGAGCGCCAAAATCGCGGCCAGGTTCAGGCCGCGCCAGCGGCGTCAGTTGCAGCGTGTTGTTAGGCTGCCCTGAGTTTTATGGTCAACACATATGTTGGTATTTACCTTATAAAGAGGTGTTTTGGCGATTTATTTTGTATTTGATCGCTTAAGAAATACTCTTAACATAGCGATTACAAAACTACTCGTCGGATATTTACACTTACTCTTGCCCAGAGAATACAAATTTGCATAAGAGAACACATCCAGAAGTGTTCAGTTAGTTTGCTTAACAGCGTCATAAATCGACACCTGCTCGGGCTGAGGTTAGTGATTGTCCGAGATTTGTGTACTTTCTCTATATTTGCTGTTCTTTATGGTTGTTGTAGTTTCTTCTTCGTCTGGAAAAAGTCGCTCAACTATTCCCGCAACAATTCCTGTCAAATATCCATGCTCAATATATGCGAGAGAAATAAAACATATAAACAATATCGCTGTTTTCAACACAAAACCAAATGGAACAACCAACCAGATGATATATCCTGCAACACTGCTCATAACAAATAGAAGGGTGAGATTTCCAATGAGATACGTTCTTGAATGTGCATATTTTCTGTTATTAACGTTTTGTTTCTGATTTTCCATAGCTCACCGGGCCTCCTGCTTTTCATAATTCCGTTTCAATAGTAGCAAAGATTTCTTACCATTACAAGTGCTTTGTAATAGAGGTGATGTTGAAGCAGCCTAACGCTCCGCATTAGCTGCGCCGCACCGATAGGCTGGTACGGCTTTCCGCACAGAAATTGGTTCTAAAATGCCACCGATCTTGGGGCCGCAAAGCGGCGTCAGCTACATGCGGTTGTTGGACGGCGGCGGTCAAGTTGAGTACAGCACTGATCGTGGCTCATGCTTTCCTGAAAAGCCGACACGTTTGCTTGGGCAGCTTTATCCAGTTCTACTCGGCAACTTATTGAAAGATGTAGGCATCTACAGGTTCATGCTGCGTGACAAGCTGCCACAAATCGTGTTGTTCTTCGACACGGCGAATGAACTCATCCACAGCCTGGATGAGATCCGTTTCGACTTCAACTTGAAACCAAATTGACCATGGCCTAAACGCCTCATCCGCTGCATAGACAAGACACGTCTCAAAGCACAGTTGAAAGAACGTGTCCAGGTCGTCATCGAACGCTAGAAAGAAATAACGTCGGAACGTCATGACGAACTGTTGCGTGTCGCCCTGAGCTGGAAAGATGCCACTTTCAAAGATAAAGCCTTGCTGAAGAGCATCGAGCGGGAGAACAGCAAAGCGCTTAAATGCGGCCCAGAGTTGAGCTGCTGGGAGTGGCGGTATCGGAATAGTAGCTTGGTCAACCGCTTGTGCGGGGAGGCCCAGCAGTGAGAGAAAAACCGTCTTCGTCTCGTCTGGCTTCATCGCTAATCGTTACTCCATCTGCCCTGGTCATATTCTATGTGAAGTGTCAATCAAGTACAGCATAGCCGCCGTCCAACGCTCCGCTTCACCTGCGCCGCTGGCGGCGATGTGGAGCGAGACGAGCGACGGCAAGGGAAAAGTTCAAAAGTTGCGCCCAGGTCACGGGCCGCGCCAGCGGCGTCAGCGTGCAAGCGGTTGTTGGGCGGCGAGGGTGGTAATAGTTTACAGTTTCGCCCTTCTAAAATCATCTTGAAGATTTTAAAACTAGCGGCAATGTAAGTCATTATTCGGTTCCGTCTGTCATCTCGCCAGTTGTCAAATTGAACTGCTGTGCCGTGACAATAGTAATATAAGGGTATTCTTCATCATAAAGGTAGTCCCCCATAACAATCGCGTCTTTCAATTGGAGATGATCAGGTAATATAATATACCCAAAACGATCGTCACGCTTAATAACCCCTTTATCCGCTTCGGATAAATCGAGATATTGTATTTTCCAAGACGAGTCATCACCCCATACACAGCCAGCAACAAAACCAAATGGATAATGTGTGATTGGAGTGACTGCATAACTTGGCCGTTCTACTGTAAATTTCTCTCCCGTTCGTTCATCTTGTTTATAATATGTGCTTGTTGATGATGTTGTATCTCCAACTATTGGGTTATGCTTGCGCACCCTTCTCTTTTTATCCTCCCAATCAATGTACTCTCGAATTATATACGTTGGAATATAATAATCGACGGGACAAAATCCCAATGAAGCAGGTTCCTCTCCTCCGATATCTCGACACGAAGGAAGTTCCATAATACGAGTAGCGGTATAATCAGGTGAGTAAAGGGCAAAGGTTTGCTCACCAATAGTAAAAGGACAAAAAGTTCGGAACAAGGTTGTATAATTACGTATATATTCGCCTATTTGTTCTTTATTTTCTCCTTCCTCACGAAAAACGCCAATACGTAAGCTATTCCACGTACCGGGAGTGTTGTCAATTTTGTTCAGTACACTGGCAGAATAGGTCATCATAGCGGCCTCATATATCCTGACGTCCATTAAAACATCGTCATTATACTGTACGAGAGTTGTTGTGGTAAAGCCGCCCAACGCTCCGCGTTAGCTGCGCCGCTGAAGGGTTCGAGATCGAATGAGCGGTGAGCAGGGAGCCACACCCACAAACTGCAGCCGTTCGCCCGCGGGTTGTGGAATGGCGCTGATGAACGAGACGAACAACCATGAAGCTGCCTGCGTTGCCACGAGCGATAGAACGGCGCGGTTTGTGGGCTTATAGATCGCGCCCAGGTCACGGGCCGCGCCAGCGGCGTCAGCTGCACGCGGTTGTTCGACGGCATTCGGTGTATAGGATGACCGTGAAGCCACTGACAGTACAATCAATTACGGTTACCTAAAAGGGTTTACGATGCGCACTCTCTGTTCGACGACTAAACCATCGTGCATATCTTCTGAATACACAATTGGAGCAGTACTACGCACGGCACTTGCAATAATCACTCCATCCCAATACGATAGTGCGTATTTTTCTCGTAAGAACGATGCGTGTAGGAGTTGTGCGCGGTCTATTTCTAGAACGGTATATAACTCGTAAAAATCATCGATAACATCACGTAGTTCTTGTTCGCTTTTGTTTTCCTTTCGAAGGAGGTTTGTACATACTTCATTGATGACTTGTGTACTGATAAAAATGGTTTCTGTTGTGCGGATAAGCTCAACCGCTTGTTGCCGTTTGACGGGGTCTTGTCCGATTATAAACGCATAGAGCCAAACGTTTGTGTCAATAAACGCCGCAGTAGTTGTATCGTTCGTCATAGATAGGCTCGCATCGTATCTCTTGGTTTACTTCTGGCGATCATATATTTCATCACGCGTGAGTGGTCGAAATGTTGCATCAGCAATAGGATGTTCTAAGAGTTTATCAATAATTCTACTCTTCTTTTGTCGTTCTACATGTAAAATAATAACCCGTACTTCGCCCTCGAATCGACCACGATATTGTTCAGGCACTTCAATCGTGCCATCTTTTACGTGGGCTTGAAACTCAACTGCAATCATTGTATCGCTCATCACAACCTCCAGGCACAATACATAATACATAGCGGTATTATATCGCATCTTACCATTTTCTGCTAGAGACAGCTTTGTTGGTGTAAGCTGCCGTCGAACGCTCCGCGTTAGCTGCGCCGCTGAAGGGTTTCGAGATCGAATGAGCGGTGAGCAGGGAGCCACACCCACACACTGCAGCCGTTCGCCCGCGGGTTGTGGAATGGCGCTGATGAACGAGGCTGGTGAGATGGAGCTGCCTGCGCTGCTACGGGCAATAGGACGGCGCGGTTTGTGGGCGGAGATCGCGCCCAGGTCACGGGCCGCACCAGCGGCGTCAGCTGCACGCGGCTGTTGGGCGCGAACCGCGGTGTCAGGAAGTACGTGTTCATGCCCACCCTCTGTTCACGTGTTCCTTTCACGGGTTACATGCGTGGGTCACTGCTTCCTTGCATGACGCCGACGGTGAGGCTTGAGGCCGCAGCGTACACCACGCCATTCACCACGATAAGTTGCGGCACAAAGAACGGCAGCAGGAGGATCACCGATGGGAGCATGATGACCACCGCCGTGATGCGAGGGACTGCTGGTACGACGTGCCGGATAGCCATCCACAGGACAGTACTAGTGATTGCGACACAAGCGCATGCACCACCGATAAGGAGTACTGGAGCAAGCTGACTGAAGCGCAGACTGTACAGTAGCCACATGGTTGTCCAGCTCAACGCCGTCGCCAGCGTCCAAGTCAGAGGCGCGTGCCAGCGTCGGATGAGGGGTGGAAACAGCAGCCATGCTTGGGCACAGCCAAGACTGACCCCCATTGGCCCATGATAGTCCCTCGCACTCATCCACGCCGTGGTGGGTGCGAGGAGCCCGGTATAGCTTGGCCCCGAAAAGTTAAGCACGAGCAGCGACCATGTATAGGCGACACCCGTTAATAGAAACCAGACCAAGCGGGTGGCAGTGGGGTGTACACGTGAGTCTGTCATCATATGCGGCCCTTTCTCGTGCGGTACCTGACGCGAAGCGCGGGAGCCTCAGTGTGTCATTTATAGCATACCATATCAGTATCAGAAATGCCACGCGGTGATGAGTGTCGCCTCCGGTCACGTGATCATCGTGCCGGGAATCCACGGTCGGTACGACGATACGCGCCCAACGCTCCGCATCAGCCGCGCCGCTGGCGGCATCGGTTGAACGAGGCAGGTGACGGCACGGGAAAGCTGTCAAACTCGCGCCCAGGTCAAGGGCCGCGCCAGCGGCGTCGTGCTGCATGCGGTTGTTCGGCCGCGGAGGGTGGCAACAACTTAGCTCTGATTATTTTGGGCGTATTTCAATCGCTTTAAACTGAGATTTTGTACTATACACGTGCGTTACTTGTAAATTTGCTGCTTGAAGCAATTTGATGAAATCATCCATCTTTCGTACACGTGCCCCATAAATAACAAGCAAGAATACATCCCATAAGGCTATTCCTGAAGGGAGCGGTTCATCGGGCGCAACTGCGTCAATGACTAACAGCTTTCCTGTAGGAGAAAGCGCTTCGCGGCAGTTTTGTAAGATGGTAATGCATTGCTCATCACTCCAATTAAGAAGCACACGAGAAAGGATGTATGTATCGCTGCCTTTTGGTATGCTGGCGAGCATATCACCGCTCACGATTGTACATCGTGATTCAATACCTGCTTTCTTTACTATTGCAGATGCTCCAGCGGTGACGTGCGGCAAATCAAACACAATTCCTTGTAGGTGACTATATATCGGAAGGATACGTGCAAGTAATGCTCCGTGACCACCACCAATGTCAGTAACGCTCTTTGCAGCATGCCAAAGTGGAAGGTGGGCAATATCACTCAACCAAGCGTCTACTGATTGATCCATTGCGATATCTGTTAATGCCGCTATTTCTGGATGCGATGCCATGTAGTCGTAATAGGGCTGATTAAAGACGTGTGGGAAAGCAGGCTTTCCTGTTTGCACGCTATAAAGCAGGTCGAACCAAGCTCGTTGTTGAACACCTCCATAGAGTTGTACCCAAGCGCGCTGCGATTGCGGAACATCACTTCGTAAACCTTCACCAAGTTCTGTTAAACTCCATTGCCCATCTTCATTTTCGTGAAAGACACCAACACTGGCAAGTGCGCGGAGTACTCGTAGAAGTGATGGAGGGTGGGTGCCTGTCAGCTTCGCTAATTCCTCAATTGAATTACGTCCTTGAGCGATATGGTCTGCAATACCGAGGTTTGCGACAACGTAGAGGAGTTGTGGCACATAATACCCGGTTACCATATGAAGTAGTTGCATAAGAATGGTGCCTTTCTGTGACCTACTCGCCCTTTTACAGATACGTCGCTCTACATCGCGTGTCAATAGTATACTGTATATGCTTCTGTTACAAGGGCTGAATAAAAGCGGCCGAACGGCCTGCATCACCCGCGCGCGGAAGGCGGCTCCCGACTG
>JAAUTF010000069.1 GCA_012031775.1 Candidatus Altimarinota bacterium
GCGGGTGAAGAAGGCCTGATGACCAGTGACGAGCACATTCGGGAAGCTCATAATCCGGGAGAGCACATCATCGCTCATGGGTTTATCCGAGAGATCGCGGAAGAATTTGCCCTGTTCTTCCTCATAGACATCGAGGCCAACACCGGCGAGATGGCCGCTCTCGATGGCCTTGATCAGCGCTTCGGTATCTACCAATGCGCCGCGACTAGTATTAATTAAGTAGGCACCTTCCTTTACAAGGGCAAGCGTCTTGGCGTTGATCATATGGTGGGTTGCCGGGAAGAGCGGCACGTGCAGGCTGATCACATCCGACTGGCGGAGCAAGTCTTCTAGCGCGACATACTCCACGCCCAGGGCGACACATTCCGGATTTTCGCGCACATCGTAGCCGAGAAGGCGGCAGCCAAACCCTTTCATAATCGCGGCAAAAATAGCGCCGATTTTGCCGGTGCCAACGACGCCCACTGTGCTGCCGTGGATGTCGCGCCCCATCAGACCGGCCAGGCGGAAGTTGAACTCGCGCGTGCGGTTGAAGGCACGGTGAACACGCCGGTTGAGTGTCATCAGCAGCGCCACGGCGTGCTCGGCCACCGAGTAGGGCGAGTAGAACGACACGCGCATCGCGGTCATACCAAGGCGCTGCACCGCCTCAAGATCGATATTGTTGTACCCTGTAGATCGCTGAGCGATCATCGTCACGCCGCCAGCGTGCAAGCGCTCGAGTGTCTCGGCAGGGGCCATATCATTCACAAATAGGCAGACCGCGTCGTAGCCTTCGGCGAGCGCTGCTGTCTGCTTATCGAGCTGAGTCGCGGTATAAGTAAGCTCGTGTTTGCCCTGGTTTGCCGCATCGAGAAATTCACGGTCGTAGGAGTGCGAATCGTAGACGAGTACCTTCATCAGATCTCTCCTTCTCGCTAAGACACCTTGATCCCGCACATTCAACCGCAGAGGGCGTAGCGGACACCGAGCTTTAGAAAGATGCTTATGCGAGGCCATTGTTGTGCGCCTGCTGTGTCCTCTGCGGCCAGAAAGAAGCGTTAGGTTACGCCGCCACACAAAGAAGTAGGTGGCCCGGGCCACGAGGGCGGTGGCGGGCAGGATGCGAGGAATTGGCACGTGTATACAAGCACCAGGTGGCGTATCGAAACGTCACGCTTCGATGGAATGGGCCGCTAACACTGCTATTATACACATATTTTGTGCGTGCTAGGATGCAGCTGCGGCGTCCCTTGGAACCCACCAGGGAGCGCGCAGTACGTGAGGCAGCCCCTTGTGATGCCGCTCGGCTCCGTACCATCTAGCGCCCCGAGCGACATCACCTCGTTATACGTCTTATGCGCACCAGAAACGGTGCTGACGACAAAACGCTGCGCGCTTGCCCGGCGCACGCACGCGGGGCGCTGCCGCCATCATCCACCGACGTGGTAGGGTCACAGCCTCGCTGCGACCCTACCACATCACATCCACCATGCGCCGCGTTGTGGCGCTCTCGATCGCCGCGAAGACCATGGCCAGGCTCTTGATATTGTCGGCGACGTGCGTTTCCGGGGTAGTGCCAGCGCGCACACAGGCGGCGAACTCGGCAATCAGCCCGGCATGGCCGCCGATACGATCGTCGTCGGCCAATGCTGGAACGATCAGATCTGTGGTATCGGCAAAGAAGCCGCCCGGGCCACTCACCGCTGCCGCCGTCAACTGCTCGGCACCGTCCCATAGCGCGCTGCCGCTGCTGCCTACGATGCGCCAGCTTGACTCCCAGCTCGTCGGTGCGCCCTCAGCACACCAACTGCCGCGATAAGAGTACACGCTGCCATCGCTCATCTCGAACAACGCGATGGCCGACGCTCCGTGGGCATACCACGATCCTGCTGGGTTCCACTCCTTGCAAAAAACCGCAACGGGATCAGCTCCGATCAGGAAGCGCGCCATGTCGAAGGTATGGATGGCCATATCTAGCAATAACACATGCTGCATCTCGTCGCGAAAGCCGCCAAAGCGCGGCCCAAGATAGAAATCGCTTGTCAGTGTGGTGAGCGCGCCGAGCTGTTGTGCGGCGATCAAGCGGCGCAAGCGGCGGATCTGTGGCTGGTAACGCCGATTCTGGATGATCGCCACCAACCTGCCTGCATCTTCAGCGGCGGCTACTGTGCGCCGCGCTGCGTCCATCGAATCGGCCAGCGGTTTCTCGCAGAGCACATGGCAACCCTGCGCAAGCGCCGTCAACGTCACCGCCAGATGCGCCGCCGGGATCGTCACATTAAACACAATGTCGGGCTGCGTGGCCGCCAGCATCGCCACAAGATCATCACCGGTCTGCGCTGCTGTCAGGCCGAACTCCACAGCGCGTGCCTCCGCTGCCGCTAAACGCAGATCGACCAGGCCGACGATGGCCAGATCAGGCATTTGTGCAGCTGCCCGCAGCCATTCGGCACTGATCCCGCCACAACCGGCGAGCACAACTCGAAGAGGGTTGTTCATATGTTTTCTGCATGGTCTGATGGGCTTCGCTGCCCCCAGCCCATCAGCACCTACTTCTTGAACTGCGGTAGCCAGCGCTCCTGCGCTTCCAGCATGTCGTTCGTCAACGCGCGGATCTGTGGCAGCGTGCAGACCGCCGCCGTCAACGGGTCGAGCAGCAGCGCATGATGGACGGCTTCGATATCGCCGCTCAACGCTGCATGCACAGCCAGCTCTTGCACATTGATGTTGGTGCGGTTGAGCGCGGCGAGCTGTGGTGGTAAAGCACCGACAGCAGTAGGCTGAATGCCGTTGCCGTCGACAAGACAAGGCACCTCGACGCAGCAACCGGCTGGTACATTGTCGATCAGGCCGTTGTTCGGCACATTGCCGTTGATCACCAACAGTCGATTGGTCTCGATCGCCTCGATGATCGCGCTACCATACTCGTGGCTGCGTTGCATCGGTAAGGGTTTTTCACCTGAAAGCAAGGCGGCGAACTCGTTGGCGGCGTGTTGTTCACGCTCCTGACAGTGGCGTAGGTAGCCACCGCTGCGCCCAAAATCGAACCAGCCGTCGTGCGGACTCGTGAAGCGCGGTGCTAACTCTTCCTCTACCATCGCTGCGCTCTTCCGAAAGTATGGCGCGTACTCGCTGGCGTGGCCGCTCGACTCGGTAACAAAATAGCCGAAGTGCTCCATCAGGTCGATACGCACCGGCTCGCTGCCGCGGATCTCCGGGCGTTGCGCCGCCGCACGGATCGCCGGGTACAGATCCTGGTCGCCGTGACGGAAGCTGAGAAAGAACGCCTGGTGGTTGATGCCCGCACAGTGGTAGCGCACCTCTGCATACGGCACGCCCGCCCACGACGCCAACATTTCGCTCGTGCCTTGCACGCTGTGGCACAGGCCGACATAGGGGCGACCGCTGCCAATATCGATCGCCCAGCAGTTCATCGCCATCGGGTTGACATAATTTAATATCAGAGCAGCCGGTGCCACATCGTCAAGATCGTCGCAGATATCGAGCAGCACCGGGATGGTGCGCAAGGCACGAAAGACACCGCCCGGGCCAAGCGTGTCGCCGACGCACTGTTCCACACCATAGCGCTGCGGAATGCTGATATCGAGCGCGTAGGCGTCGAGGCCGCCTTGCTGAAAGGTCGTGATCACATAATCGCTATCGCGCAGCGCGACGCGCCGATCGGTGCTGGCCTCGATGCGCGCCTTGAGCCCACGCCGCTCGACGATCGTTTCGACCACCTGTTTGACTTGAGCCAGCCGTTCGGCGTTGATGTCCATGAGGGCAATGGTTGCATCTTGCAGAGCCGGCGTGAGCAAGATATCGCTGCACAGATTGCGGGTGAACACCAGGCTCCCTGCGCCGATGAAAGTAATTTTGGGCATAACAACCTCGTTGAGAGCACAGAACCACGGAACCACGGAACTAAGGAACCAAGAGCGCAGAGCACAGAGCACAGAGCAGCAGAACTAAGCTTTGCTTAACTATGGTTCACTGTATGCCCGCTCTGCTATCTGCACTCCGTACTCCGCAATCAACATGGCCTCCGCTACCCCAAATACTGGCCCGCGTCCATCCGCCCCTCGGCCAGTGCCTGGCGGAACAACGCCATGCTCTCGGCGACGCCATCGGCGAAGGGCGTTTCGGGGACAGTGCCGAACAATACGCGTAATGGCGTGTCGTCGAGCTCTTCGGGGAAGGGCAGCAATGCATCGCTGAAGGTGATTGTGCCGCGCGCCGTCGGCTCAGCCGCCTCGATAGCGGCGACCACCTCTTCCATCGTTACCACGCTACCACGCAAATTGTAGACCTCGGCACCCGCGATCGGGGTGCGTGCAGCACGGATGAAGATCGCAGCAACATCGCGCGCATACTGCAAGCCCTGTGAGCCGCCAAAGGGGATGTGAAAGGGCTGCCCGACGGTGGCGGCCACCATAGCCCGGGTGGGGCTGGAGGTCATTCCCTGGTCGCGGCCCGGCCCGTAGATCGTGTAGGGGCGCAAGCCAATACTGCTGATGTTGTCGTCGCCCCAGTAAATGCGCGCCGTGCCCTCGTTGGCCTGCTTATATACACCGTAATGCGTGTGCGGGTGCAGCGGCGCATCGTGCGGCAGCGCGCCAAGCTCGTACTCCTCTTTACGCCCATAGACCGCCACGCTGCTCGCGTAGACAACGTGGTGAATGCCCGCGCGTTTGGCTGCTTCAAACACATTCACCGTGCCAACGACATTCACACGCGCGCCGAGCGATGGGTCGGCTTTGCAGAACGGCACCTGCAGCGCTGCCAGGTGAACAATATGGCTGATCGCGTGCTCGCCAAGCACCCGTTCTAACGCAGCCAGATCGATGATGTCGCCCTGCACAAAACGCACCTGCGCGCGTGCTGCATCGTCCATGATCAGCCGTAGCCGATGGTCACTGCCGCCTACATCGAAGATCGTAACCGGCACCCCCTCGTCGACAAGCGCGCGAACCGCCCAGGCCCCGATACAGCCGAGCGCCCCGGTGATAAGAAATCGTTCTGACATAACGCCCCTGTTGTGTCAACTAGGTAGAAGGAGATAAGCGGCATCTTAACATTGTTGAAGTGCTGAGAGCAAGTCGACTTCAGGATTCAGCATGCTGAATTCTGAAGGCTTCAGCGGGGGCGGCTTCGTGTCCTTTGTATTTTTATGGCTAAGAGCGCCCAGCGCTATAGGGCACGGAGCTCTGGCCAAAATAGTTTACTATGTACAACATCACACCCATCTCTGTAACCTGTAAGGAACAGTATGATCTTCCCAACCCTTTCCGCAGCGCAACGCCTGGCCCTACTGGAGCCGCCGACGGGGCGTGTATCGCTGGTGATCGATACGGACACGTACAACGAGATCGACGACCAATTCGCGTTGGTGCATGCCCTGCTCTCGCCGACGCGGCTCGATGTGCAGGCAATTTACGCCGCGCCCTTCCACAACAGCCGCTCAAGCGGCCCGCCGACGGGATGCGCCGCAGTTTTGCCGAGATCGAGCGTGTGCTCAGCCGCCTGGGCCGCAGCGCCGATACACTTTTCGCTGGCTCCGAAGCCTGGTTGCCCAGCGACGGCACCCCGCTGCCTAGTGCCGCCACCGCCGATCTCATCACGCGGGCGATGGCACCACGCGAAGGGCCGCTCTATGTCGTCGCCATCGGCGCGATCACCAACATCGCGAGCGCTATTCTGCAAGCCCCAGAGATCATCAAACATATCGTCTCGTCTGGCTCGGCGGCCACCCGACCTACTGGCACCACACACGCGAGTTCAATCTGATCCAGGATGTGCCGGCAGCGCAGCTCCTCTTCGACTGCGGTGTGGCACTTGTGCGCGTGCCCTGCATCAATGTCGCCGAGCATATCAAGACTACGCAGTCGGAACTTGGCACCTTCCTCAAGGGGCGCGGCGCTATCGGCGACTATCTGTACGATATTTACTCGGCCTATGCCGACGATCACTATGCCTTTTCGAAAGAGATCTGGGATCTTGGCCCGATCGCCTGGTTGCTCGACCCTACCTGGGCCGACAGCGCGCTTATCCCGAGCCCGCTGCTCAATGCGGCTTACACCTGGAGCTTCGACCCACACCGCCACGTGATCCGCGAGGTCTTTCGGCTTAACCGCGACGCGATCTTTCGTGATCTCTTCGCGAAGTTAGAACCAAGCACAAAGGCTGGCCTGGCGACTACGTGATGTCTGTTCGTGCAGCCAGCGCTGACACGCTTATTCGCGGCTCGTTGTCAAGAGGGGCGGGCAGCATTGCTGCCCGCCCCTCTTGACAAGTTATGGTTAGCGCTAAACTATAGACATGAAAGAAACGCCGCTTACGCAACAACCTGGGGTACGTCACCCGGCAGTGATCGCCTGGCTGCGGCTGGCGCGCGTCTTTCAGAAGATCGACGCGCGTTCAGAGCGCTTCTTTCGTACGCAAGCTTTAAACACAGCGCAATTCGACGTACTGGCGAAGGTCGGCGCAGCGAGCGGTATCACTCAGCAAGAGCTGGCGACGGCACTGCTGGTGACAAAGGGCAATATCTCGCAGCTGCTCGCCAAAATGGAGCACGACGGCCTGATTGAGCGCCGCCAGGAAGGCCGCAGCAATTGCCTTTTCTGGCAGCACGCGGCGAGGAGATCTATCGCCGGGTTGTGCCAGACCAAGAAGCGCAGATCGCGGCCTGTTTCGAGCCGCTGACTACCCAGGAGCAACACGAGTTGCTGCGGCTGCTGCGCAAGCTGGATCACAGCTTGTAGAGCCCAGAACGAAGAGCGCAGAGCGTCGTTCGGAAAATATGAATACAAAGACGCCTATTGCGCTCTGTGCTCTATGTTCTCATTACCCAAAGGAGATCACAAGATGGCCAATAGCGATCTTTCTTTCATCCATCAATACTACCCGGCGCAAACACCGGATGCGCCGACGCTGTTGCTGCTGCACGGCACCGGCGGCAACGAGCACGATCTGCTCGATGTAGGGCGTATGCTGATGCCCGAGGCCGCGCTTGTTGACGCCCGCGCGGCCAGGTCTTGGAAAACGGCATGGCGCGCTTTTTTCGTCGGCTGGCCGAGGGCGTGTTCGACCTCGACGATCTCCGGCAACGCACGGACGATCTCGCTGCCTTTGTCGGCGCGGCCGGCGCTCAATATGGCTTCGATGCCCAGCGCGTCATCGCGGTCGGTTACTCGAACGGGGCTAATATCGCTGCAAGCACGCTGCTGCTGCGCCCGGCGGTGTTAGCTGGCGCGGTGCTTTTCCACGCCATGGTGCCGCTTGTGCCCGAGCAGCAGCCCGATCTCACAGATGTGCCGATTTTTATCGGCGCTGGCCGTAACGACACCATGATCACGCCGGCACAAACTGAGCAACTCGCGCAGATGCTCAAAGCGGCGGGTGCAAAGGTTGACCTATTCTGGCAACCTGGTGGCCATAATCTCACCCAGGCCGAAATGCAGGCCGCCAAACGCTGGCTCGGTAACGCGCTTTAGCAACCTCAAGTGAGGCCTAACTACAGTAATCCTAAATAGGCTGTAGAAAGGTGATCGTGTTTGGGCACGGCTACGCTGCGTCCAAGCACGATCGCCTTCTCCACAAACTGGTTAGAATTCCTACATAGCAAGGAACAAACGTCGATGAATCTTACTGGTATCCATCATCTCACGGCGGTCTCCGCGCAGATTCGCGAGAACCACCGCTTCTATACGCAGACGCTGGGCATGCGCCTCGTCAAGCGCAGTGTGAACCAAGACGATGTCAGCGCCTATCATCTCTTTTACGCCGATGGCGTGGGCAGCCCCGGCAGCGATCTGACCTTTTTCGACTGGCCGGTGCCGCGTGAGCGGCGCGGTAGCCACTCGGTCAGCCGCACCTTTCTGCGTGTCGCCGGTGCGGCTACGCTCGCTTGGTGGGCACAGCATCTGCAAGCCCAGGATCTTGTTGTTGGCGACATCGTCGAGCGCGATGGCCGTGTGACACTCGACTTTGAAGATCCCGAAGGCCAGCGCCTCGCCCTGATCGACGATGGTGGGAGCGGCGAGGCGCATCCATGGCAGCGTAGCCCGATCCCTGCCGAGCACCAAATTCGCGGGCTTGGCCCGATCGAGTTAAGCGTGCCCGATCTGCGCAACACCGATGTGGTGCTGCAACAGGTGCTCAACATGCGCCCGGTGCGCGAATACACCCATCATAACGGCCAGGACATCGTCCACGTCTATGCAATGGGCGACGGCGGCCCGGCTGCCGAACTGCACGTCGTGGTGCAGCCCGATCTACCTGCGGCCCAGGCGGGCGCGGGCGGCGTGCATCACGTTGCCTTTCGTGTGCCGACTTATGAAGAGCACAACGGCTGGGTCGAGCGGTTAAAAAGCCTGCGCATCCCGAACAGCGGTCTCGTCGATCGTTACTACTTCCGCAGTCTCTACTTCCGCGAGCCGAACGGCATTCTTTTCGAGCTCGCCACCGATGAGCCTGGCTTCGCCGTCGACGAAGACCCAGCCACGCTCGGCGAACAGGTGGCACTGCCGCCCTTCCTTGAGCCGCGCCGCGCGGCGATCGTCTCGCGACTGAAACCAATTGACTAAATAAGATGGGGTGATGCACACGCAGCAGAGCCACGTGTGCATCCACTCCCACCCTTTTGTTATAATGCCGGAGTCGGCGCGTCAGGGGTGCTGCGCCGACTCCGGCATTTGTACCCTTTACGGATAACGTTATGCGCACACTGATAACCGGTGGGGCTGGTTTTATCGGCAGTAATCTCGCTGCTCGTCTCATCGCGCGTGGCCACGCGGTGACGATCTTCGATAATCTGTCGCGCCCGCGCACTGCTTATAATCTCGGCTGGCTACAGGGCCTCGGCGAGCACGGCCCGGGCACGCTCACCTTTGTTGAGGGCGACCTGCGCGATTTCAGCGCGCTTGAACAGCTTGCACCAAAGGCAGATACGATCGTGCATCTTGCCGGTCAGGTTGCGGTTACCACCTCGGTGCAGAACCCGCGCGACGATTTTATGGTCAACGCGCTCGGCACGCTTAATGTGCTCGAAGCCGCCCGCCTCGCACCGCAGCAGCCCGCCGTGATCTACTCATCGACGAACAAAGTGTACGGCAGTATGGAAGAGGTCGCTATCGTCGAGGAGCCCACGCGTTACCGCTACCGCGATCTGCCGCACGGTATCGACGAGCGCTTCCCGATCGATTTCCACTCGCCGTACGGCTGTAGTAAAGGCGCGGGCGACCAGTATGTGCGCGATTATGCGCGGATCTACGGCCTGCGCACAACGGTGTTTCGCCAGTCGACGATCTATGGCCCACGCCAGTTCGGCGTGGAAGACCAGGGCTGGGCCGCGCATTTCGCCATCGCCACACTGATGGGCCGCCCGATCACGATCTATGGCGACGGCAAGCAGGTGCGCGATATGCTCTATATCGACGACCTGATCGATCTCTATGAGCTAGCGATCGCCAATAACGAGCGCACCGTTGGCCAGATCTACAACGTTGGCGGCGGCATGGCCCATACGATCTCCATCTGGCAGGAATTCCAGCCGCTGATCAGCCACCTTGCCGGGCACACTGTGCAACCTACATCTCATGGCGAGTGGCGTCCTGGCGATCAACAGGTCTGTGTGCTCGATACACGCAAGGTCGAACGCGATCTCGGCTGGCAGCCCAAAACCAGCTTCCCCACAGGTATGCAGCGTCTGTGGGATTGGATCGTTGAACACCGCGATCTTTTTGTGTAGGCGATAGATGACAGGTGATCGTCAGCGCCTGCGCTAGCTGTAGCCTCTTAACCTGTCACCTGTCGCCCGTAACCTGTTACCTAACATGCGAATCCTTTGTGCCCTGACTTACTACCGGCCCTATACCAGCGGGCTGACGATCTATGTCCAACGGCTCGCTACCGCGCTCGCCCGCCGTGGCCACCAGATAACGGTATTAACTTCGCAGTACGATCCGAGCCTGCCATTGCGCGAGGTGCTCGATGGTGTGCGTATTGTGCGCGCTCCTGTGGCCGCCCGCGTAAGCAAGGGCGTGATCATGCCGACCTTCGGTGCGCTCGCGAATGCGCTGTCGTTGCAGCACGACGCCATGAGTCTGCATCTACCGCAGTTCGATGCACCTGGCCTCGCACTGCGTGGTCGCCTGCTGCGCCAGCCGGTAGTGCTCACGTACCACAGCGATCTGCAGCTGCCGCCCGGCCCGCTCAATTCGCTTGCTAACCGTGTGGTCGACATAAGCAACATTGCGGCGGGCGCGCTGGCCACACGGGTGGTCGCTTACACCCAAGATTTCGCCGATCATTCGCCGTTTCTGCGCCGTTTTCGCAAGAAGATCGAGGTCATCCCGCCGCCAGTTGAGGTGGCGGCTGTCTCTGACGCCGAGGTTCAGGCTTTTCGCGAGCGCTGGAATATCCGTGGCCCGATCATCGGCATGGCTGCACGCCTGGCCGCCGAGAAGGGCTGTGAAGTGCTGCTCGACGCCTTACCGCGCATTCTCGAAGCTTACCCCGATGCACGAGTGCTGTTCGCTGGCCCCTACGAAAACGTGCTCGGCGAAGAGGCGTACAAACGGCGACTCGACCCGCGCTTCGCTGTATATCGTGATCACTGGACGTTTCTCGGCACTCTTGGCCCGCACGAGATGGCCGCCTTCTTCCCAAACCTTGATGTGCTTGTTGTGCCGAGCCTGAATTCCACTGAGACCTTTGGCCTCGTGCAGGTTGAAGCCATGCTCTGCGGCACGCCATCGATCGCTAGTGCCCTGCCTGGCGTGCGCCAACCGGTGCTACAGACCGGTATGGGCGAAGTGGTGCCGATCGGCGCCGCGTCAGCGCTGGCCGAGGCGATCATCAAGGTGATCGGCGCACGGAACCATTATGTGCGTCCGCGCGCCGAGATCACAGCAAAATTCTCCACCGAAAAAACCGCTTTGGCCTACGAGCAATTGTTTGATCGTTTGCAGCGTGCGTAGAGGTCGAGTCGGCTCGACCTCTACGCACGCTGCAAACACCTAATTTATGCCAACACGTGATTATTTGCGCCCGCATCTCTATACGCTGCCCATCCACCGCGCGATGCTACGCGCCATCGAGGCGCGTCTATTTGCCGAACTCGCCGCCGACTTGCCTGAGCCGATCGTCGATATTGGCTCTGGTGACGGCACATTTGTGCAGATCGCCTTTCCTGGTAAAGCCATCTACGGTGTCGATCCATTACTGAGTGATACACACGAAGCGCAGCGACGCGCCGTGTACGCAGGCCTCAGCGTCGCCGATGGCGCGGCGCTCCCCTTCCCCGATAACCATTTCGCCAGCGCGATCAGCAACTGCGTGCTCGAGCACGTGGTGCCACTCGATCAAACCCTGGCCGAAGTTGCCCGCGTGCTGCGCCCCGGTGGGCGCTTTGTCGCCTCAGTAGTCGGCAATCGTTTTCCTGAACAACTACTTGGCACCACGGTGATGAACACGTTCGGCCTCGACGGTGCGCAGTACGGGCACTGGTTCAATAAGCTTTCGTATCACTTCAATACGCTTAGCCGTGATGAGTGGCGCATACGCTTCGAGCGCGCTGGTATGCGTGTGCTCACCTGTCGCCCCTACTTCAGCGATGCAGCGCTTAAGCTCTTCGACTTCAGCCACTACTACGGTGCTCCATCACTGCTCACCCGCAAGCTCACTGGGCGCTGGCTGCTCTACCCACCGCTCTCGCCCAACTTGCTCTGGGAACCGATTTTGCGTCGTATTTACGCCGCACCCGCCCCCGAAGACGCGCCCTACTACTTTTTTATCTGCGAGAAACCACTTTCTTGATGCGGTGGCATCCTGATGATGTAATACGGTAACACAGTGAACCTGACGGCAGCAAAACACGTCACCCTCTCACCCTGTCTCACCGCCAGCGGGGCCTTATCCCCTTTCCTCCTCCACCTTCCAACGTGTATAATATTGAGAGGAGGAAACAATGGCCGACGTGACCATAGCCAATGAAGTAACCATTCTGGTTCAAGAAGGTAATGCTGCCCTACTTGCAGGCGATGCATATGCTGCGCGACAACGCTTTCGTCGTGCGCTTGAGATGCACCCAAACAACCCCGAAGCCTTAGCCGGACTGGCTGGCTCGGTACGCCCCTACAGCGAAAAACGTGACTATTTACGGCGCGCACTTGAAGTCGATCCGGGCAACGCCGAACTCATCACGAGCCTCGCCGTTGTCGAAAGCAAAATAGCCGCTGGCGAAGTGCTCGCACCGCGCGGTGTGCAAACCGTCGAGCCCTCGTTCAGTATGCAGCCGCTCATTGCAGCACCGCCAGCCGCTCCCGTGCCCACCACGACTGCGCCGAGCGAGGTGCTGCACTGCTACAACCATCCTAATCGCGAGACGGGGTTACGCTGCACGAACTGTAATCGCCCGATCTGCGCCGAGTGCATACGGCGCGCACCAGTGGGCCAGCTCTGCCCGGAGTGCGCCAAAGCCCGACGCCCGGTAAACTATCAGGTCGGCGTGCCTATTCTGGCGGCATGCGGCTTGCTATCATTGTTATCGGGGTCGTGTTAAGTTTTTTAATTCTCGCATTACTATCACCGCTACCCTTTATTTCCTTTATTGTCGGTGCCTTGCTCGCACCGGTCATCGCCGATCTTTATGTGCGGCTGCTCGACCGCATCACGCGCAGCAAACGTGGGCGCGAACTGCAACTCACCGTCGGCATCGCCCTTGGTCTTGGCGCGACACCGCTGACCTTGCTCTTTATTGGTCTGTGGACGATACTTTTAATACTCTTAGTGATGGGAACGGTCATCGGTCGCGTGATGTACCAACTGCGATAAATGTGTGTGGAGTCGACCTCAATGCGATTGTATGTCGGCGGTGGTGCACTACGTAGCGCCACCGCATGCTGCACCACCAACTTTTTCACAAACTGTTTACCTCTCTCGTCTAGGCGCTGGCCAACAGCATAGGCGCTAACTCACGCACAAACCTACTCTATTATGCGTTTAGGATAGACGAGTCGATGAACGATCGTAATAATCGATCGGTATAATGCGGCACATACAATATGCGCCCGTTCGCTGAGCGCAACAGCTTGCAGGGGAGCAAGCCGCTGCCAAAAAGGAAATAGGCATGAGCGAAGATATCCGCGGTATGCGTCTTGCCGTTCGCGGCACTCTCAACCCGTTGGATGCCGTTGAGGAAAAGCTACGCGACCAAATTTTTGGCCAGGAACGTGCCATCGAGACGGTCGTTCGTGTGCTGAACCGCGCCCGCTTCGGTTTTTCGGCGGGCAACCCGCGCGCCGCGCGCCACCTTGTTGTTTCTCGGCCCGACCGGGGTTGGGAAGACCGCTACCGCTCGCGCGCTTGCCGAGCAACTACGCTCGGACAGCGACGCTTTTCTGAAAATCGATTGTTCGCTCTTCAGCCAGGGCCACGAGGTATCGGCGCTTGTCGGCGCGCCGCCATCTTACGTGGGCCGCGACCAGAAGCCGCTGCTCAACCCTGACATTATCGAGCAGGAGAACAGCGTAGTGCTCTTCGACGAGATCGAGAAGGGCCAGCCCGAGCTATGGAATTTGCTGCTGCAAATTATGGAAGACGGCGAAATCTTGCTGCTCAACGGTGGTCGCCGTGTCTCCTTCCAGCAGAGCATCGTCGTGTTCACGACAAATGTCGGTGCGAAGGAGATGGTCGACTATCTCGACCGCCGCACGATCGGCTTTCGCACACCGCATCAGGATGTCGAAGCCACTGGCCAGCAGATCTACCAGATCGGCTTCGAGTCGCTGCAAAAGGTCTTCCAACCAGAGTGGATCAATCGCCTCGACGAGATCGTCGCCTTTCGCCCGTTATCGAGCGATGTATTGCGTCAGGTACTCGATCGTATGCTGCACGAGAGCAACGAGCAGTATCTGCGCCAGGGTGTTCAGGTGATTGTGACGGCAGAAGCGAAAGAGTATTTGCTTGCTAAAGGTTTCGACTCGCGATTTGGGGCGCGCCCGTTGCGCCAGCGCTTGCTGAAAGACATCGATGCACCGCTCGCGGATCTGCTCGCTTCGGGCGGTATTCCCGAAGGTAGTCGTGTGGTCGTCACGCGAACCGATAACGACGACTATGACAAAGCGCTCGCCTTTTATTACGAAGCTGTGCCCGAACTGGCTCAGCGCGCCGAAGAGTTGGCGCGCTGCCGAGGTTGGCCGCCTGAGCCCGCTTGGCGGTGCGACCGATGGCCCCCAACCGCCGAGCATTAGCCTGACCAGCGAGCGCTCGAACGCGGCCGAAGGTGGGTCGGGGTTCAGCCGCGGCCCACGCGCTACACACGGCGCAACCCAGAAGGTGGGCGCTCCTAGCGCCGTGGTGCGGTAGAAAGACAGTGGAGAGACGCAGCATGCTGCGTCTCGCCACTGTCTTTCTACCACGACTGAGTTTGTTTCACTCGACACGGTCATGGCACCAGGCCGGCAGGTGTCTCGCGTTCAGCACGA
>JAAUTF010000070.1 GCA_012031775.1 Candidatus Altimarinota bacterium
CTAAGCTCCGCGATAGTCATACCACTTTCTATGTCACATTAAGATTCGCTACACATGCCTTAACCCTCACTTCGCTGAAATTTAACATAGTATGGTGGATCTCCACTGATTGCATACACCTGGTTCCTGCTATCCTATCTCTGTTCACTACTTTGTAATACAACTGGAAGGCTGTAGGGTCAAAGAAGTAGTGTCGATAGGAAAGGGATCATGGTCAAGCGCTATTTGTCGATCACCACACTGTTCGTTCTCATTGTTGTACTCACTGCTACGGCATTACCTTCGCGAGCTACCACCCAGGCAACTCTCCTCACCGACCCATTCTTGCAACTGCCCACAGCCGATAGTGTGCGTGTCGTCTGGTTCACCGAGTTTGCCGGCCAGAGCCACACCCTCAGCTATGGTGAAAACCTCGCCAAAACCGCGCCCGCGACAAGCACAAAAATGTCGCGTATGTACGAAGACGCTAACTCGCGCGTCAAGGGGCGTGAATCGCCCGAACTGGTCACCGAGCGCGCTGTCTGGCGGCACGAAGCGGTCGCAAGCGGGCTAGAGCCGAATGTGCGCGTGCCCTACCGGGTAACAAGTGTCACAACGGATGGCACCAGTATCAGCAGCGAGCAGTTTACGCTACAGCCGCTGCCGACGGCGGGGCAGGGGATGAAGATCCTGCTCACCTCTGATCAGCAGAACCGGCTGATGTCGCCCGCTAACTTCCAGAAAGTGGTCGAGACAGTTGGGCAGGTCGATGCAGTGTTCTTCGCTGGCGACCTGGTGGACAACCCGCATCGCGCCTCGGAATGGTTCGATCGCTACGACCCGACTTGGCTGGAGAACCCGGTGATGGCACACGCCCGCTCTATCCGGGCACGCGTCCGGCATTCTTCCCGTCGATGCAGGGCAATTATCAGGAACTCTTCCCCGAGTTTCCCTATACTGGCGGTGCGATTTTGCAGCACGCGCCGCTCTTCGGCACCATCGGCAACCACGAATCACCGGGGCGCTGGCGACCGAACGCACAATTCCAGCTCAACGGTATTACGCAGACGGCGACGATCGATTTTATGGATAACGATCCGCAGCCGCGCTGGTTTGCCGAGATCCAGTACCAGCGCTTGAAAGATGCTGACCCGACGTTCAACCCAACCAACGACCCGGCCTTCCGCACGCAGTGGATTCGTGATAACTCCTACGAGTTTACGCAGTATTTCGAGATGTGGAACCATCCCGAGGACGGGCCGCAGGGCGAATCTTACTGGGCCTATCAGCTCGGCGATGTGTTCGTCGTCTCGATGAATGTCTCACGCGTGTGGCGCACCTGGAACATTCAGGAAGGGCCGGAAGAAGCACGTTTTAGCCCGCGCGGCAAGTTTACCGAGTTCAGCAGCGAACTCAACGACCCGAGCGCTTGGGGCTTCGGCGACATGTGGTTTGAAACCTATGGCGTCGACTCGGAACAGTACGAATGGCTGCAAGGCGTGCTGGTGAGCGAGGCGTTCAAAAACGCGAAATATCGCGTTGTGATCGGCCACCAGACCATGTTCGGTGTCGGCGATAACTCGGTGCCGGTGATGGCTAACCCAGTGGCGACAATCACCCACGAGACGGCGGGCGTCACGAATACAATGACTGTTACCTGGCCGCTCGACCGTACGGTCTGGGAGCGCGACATTCAGCCGCTCGTCGACACCAACGCCATCCGCGACATCACCTATGAGTACCCGCTCGCAAACGATGTTTGGAAGAACGACATCGAGCCACTGCTGCTTGAGCACGATGTGCAGCTAATGCACACCGGCCATTCGCATGTCTGGAACCGTGCGCTGGTTGGCGATATGAACTACATCGAGACATCGAACGTTGGCAACAGCTTTGGTGCCTATTACACCGATACGCTCGGCCTGTGGAAAGAACGCGTGTCGTGGGCATCGAGCTTCTGGAACGAACTGGCCACGCCCGAGTCGCGCTGGGATGCGACGAACTACCCCCGCACCGGCGACCCACACGGCCGTGCGTCGATTATGCCCAGCGAGTTCAACCCGATGAACGAGCTTGAGGGTAGCGAGCGCGATCTGCCCTTTGTCGACAGCAACAACGTCACCGCTTTTACCATCTTCGATACAGCTACCGGCAAGGTGGACAGTTACGCCTTCGACACGCGCAACCCCGCGAACCCGGTGCGGCTCTTCGACTCGTTCACGCTCAAGTCCGCCGCGCGTTTCACCAGCGCGACCGAGCTGCCGCAGCCGGTTGTCGGCCAGGCGTTTAGCTTTCAGTTCACGGCAGAGGGCAATCCCACGCCCACCTTCAGCGTGAGCGCTGGCGAACTGCCACCAGGGCTAACGCTCAGTGAAGACGGCTTGCTGAGCGGTGTGCCTTCTGCAAACGGTGTCTACCGCTTCACGGTGAGCGCCACCAACAACTTCGGTGCGCCCGCCACCCAGCAGATCACGCTCAACCTGGGCGAACAGCTCTTCTTGCCCATGGTCTATCGATAAAAAACCTGTTGGCGGGGGCAGCGCACGCGCTGCCCCGCCAACAGGTTTCCTTATGCATCGAGTACACCCGTAAAGCCAAACTGCCCCTCCGCTACGTCATCGTAGCGACCAGCGACGATAGCGCTGTATTGTGCAACAGTCGTTTCATACGGAACAATCACGCCGGGACGCGCGGTGTAGGGTTCGGCGACGAAGAAGGGCTGGCTGCCAAACTGTAAGAGTTTACGTGCGCGTGCTTCGGCCAGTGCAGCGCTGACTTCTCCGGCATCTAAGAGCTGCAACAGCTGCCGAGCCTCTTTCACAGCTGCGACGTGGGCCACGCCGAGGATACCGTTTTCTAACAGGCGTGACCAGGAGGCCGCACCGTCAACGGCCGGCCAGATCTGCTGTTTGGCCCGCGTACGGCTGAGCACCACTCGCGCGTCTTCAGTTGTGCTGAGCCAGACGCGTACCGACGGTGCAAACTGCGGCTCGGGCGTGGTATGTCGCCAGAAATGCAGCACCAAGGTTACCGCGCCGCTGGCACTGTGTGTTGCTCGTGCCTGCAGATCGGGCAGCGCCTCCGGCGTCAGCAGGCCATCGTCGATGACCAGCAAGACATGGCGGCCACGTACACTGAAATCTTCCGCCGCAAGCAGAGCTGCGCGTAGCGTCTTCTGACGACGTTCGGCATCAGCATCACTTTGCGCTACAAAGAGCGCGACATGTTCAGCGACACCACCCTCGCGTAGACCGCTGATCTTCTCGCCAATGGGATAAGCTTCATCGGCCATACCGACTAGTACCGCACAGCCGCCGGCTGCGGCAACATGGCGGATCAGCTCGGTCGTCATAACTACCAGACCGACGCCAGGGCTGGCGTAGAAGCTTATCGTGCCGCCATAGGCCAGCGGCGCATAAAAATCGAGCGCTTTGATACCGGTTTGCCAATGCGTCATAGCCGGTGTTTCACTGCTACCCGCTGTATTACCAGGCCAGGTCTTCAAGTCAACATCGACCAGCGGCCCATCAGTGTCTAGCGGCGTCCCGTCAGCAGCGATCACCCGGCCCAGCAGACCATCACCACATACGAACCGATCATCGGACATTGTCTTCCTCCTGAGGTAAAACCCTACCTAATATCACTTCTATTTGAAGATACCGCGTGGAGCGCTGCCCCTGGATCATCGCCCAATCAGCTGCTGTACGGCCCTCGCAGTCGGGCAGGTTGTTGTCCGCACCAGCGGCAAGCAAGAGCGCGATGGCGGCGTGACGTTGTCTGATCACCGCCCAGTGCAATGGCGTCATACCACGGTCGGTTGCACCATTGGGATCTGCACCGTGCTCAAGCAGGAGACTCACGACAACCATGCGGTCGTTTAGCACCGCGACGTGTAGCGGCGTCTGGCCGTTGGGCGTACGCGCCTCGATCGCTGCGCCGTGCTCTAACAAGGTCTGCGCCAACTCGTGAGCGCCGAGCGCCGCAGCACGGTGCAGTGCAGTGTATGCCCCAAGCGATGGCAGACGCTGCCGCTCGGCTAGCCCTTCGTCCCAACGTTCGTGTTCGCTGACCAAAGTGGGCGTAGCAGCCAGTAAGCGCCGCACGGCGGCAACATCGCTGCTACGTACGGCGGCGAAGAACTGAACGACGCGTGCAAACTGGCCTTGCGCCGTGAGTTCGTGCCGGAACTCGATCTCAACCAGCGCTTCTAGATGCTGGCGTAGACGCTGCCGAGCGCGGAAGAGACGCTTTTTCACCACTGGCTCCGGCAGTTCGACGATGGCGGCGACCTCGCGCTGCGAGTAGCCCGCCAGATGAAACAGGCTCACCAGCAGGCGCTCCTGCTCGTCGAGAGCTGCAATCGCCCGCTGCACCTGCGCTTGTAGCTCGTGCAGCTCGGCGAGTTGCGACGGCTCAGGGCTTGAAGTTGGCATGGCATCTGCGGCACTGAGCGGCAGGAGATCGAGTTGCTTGCCGCGCACCAGGCGGTCGGCGCGCTTGCGCACGACCAGGCGAAACCAGTTGGCAAAGGCCGTCGGCTCACGAAGTGCGCCAAGACATTGATAAGCCTCGATAAAGGCTTCTTGCGCCGCATCCTCAGCCAGATGCACATCGCCAACGACGCTGTAGGCGACGGCACAGGCCATGCGCTGAAAGCGCTCGACCAGGCAGCCAAAGGCCGCCATATCGCCATGTTGCGCCGCATGCACCAGCGTTGACAGAGCAACACTTATCTCAGCGCCTTCTTGGGGAAATGGATCGTGCATATTATTCCAGTGTGATGCGTGATGCGTCTGCACGGGCGTGGTCACGGATCACGGTTTACAAATCGCGAGCGCGTGGGCCTGGAATGACATAGACGAGCACCGCGCACCTCCTGTCATAAACCCGTTCTACCAGAGAGTCCCATTGTACGGCGGCCAGGTTCCAGGACGAAAGGTTGAAAAATCGAACATTCTTTTGTAGAATGCGGTATTGAAGCCACATCAGGAGACCCTGTAATGTTAAGAAGCTCTTTTCGTTTTGTCGATCTTTTTGCCGGTATCGGTGGCTTTCGTCTCGCATTAGAAGCGTTAGGCGGTATGTGCGTTGCTTCGTCAGAAATAGACACACAAGCGATCGAGGTGTATCGTTCGAACTGGCCTGGCGATTCATACCATCATAACGTTGGTGATATTAAAGCAGTAACGACGCTTCCAACGCACGATCTTATCGTCGGTGGCGTTCCGTGCCAGCCCTGGTCAATTGCTGGGCAAAATAAAGCGTTTAGTGACCCCCGTGGTGAACTTTGGGCTGATGTTATTCGTGTCATTGAAATAAACCGACCACGTGCCTTTATTTTTGAGAATGTTAAAGGATTAGTCGATCCTCGCCATAAAGATTGCCTCGACCTGATCACCTCATCGTTTAGAGCATTGGGATATACTGTGTATACTAAGCTGCTTAATTCTTTTGATTATGGTGTACCGCAAAACCGTGATCGGGTGTTCTTGATTGGAGTACGCAATGACGTTCCCAGCATGGTATATCAGTTTCCCACAATAAAAGAATCACAGCTGCGTCTCTATGAAATATTCGATGAGCTTGCTAAACCTGAAGTATCAATACCAGAAATCATCATCCAGCGCGATCTATTTGGCGAAAGAATTGGTGTAGGTTTTAATAAACTTACACCAAGAGGCCAATTCAATGAGTTTTTCGTATTAAACGATATACGTCATGGGCCAACAAGTATTCACAGTTGGGAGGTTTGGGACACTACTGAGCGAGAGAAGGTCATTTGTATGCTTATCTTGCGCAATCGGCGTAACAAGCGATACGGGCCAGACGATGGCAATCCCATGCATTGGCGTGACATTCAAGCTTTACTGCCCGATATACAACGTATAGAATTAGATCAACTCGTGGCAAAGAAGATATTACGAACCTATGAGGACGAAAAATATGAGTTTGTGAATCGACGCCTCTCAGGGGGTATAGACGGAACATACCGTATTTTCTTGCCGACAGCGCGGTTTTTTGGCACCCTTACCGCACGTGGAATGAAGGACGCAGTAGCAGAGATACCGGTATCCGGAAACACGGCGGAAGAATATAAAATGAACTTTATCCGTGAGATCCTGCTCCCAAAGCGGTATCGGCCTATCACCGTGCGTGAGGCGGCACGTCTGCAAATGTTCCCTGAAAGCTATCGACTGCACAGCAATGCAACTGTAAATTTTCGCCTATTCGGTAATAGTGTTGCCGTTCCGGTTGTAATGGCTGTTGCCCAATCACTGCTTGAAACTGGCGCGCTCACACCACAATCGCAGTTGCGTCTAGCGATCTAGCTCTAGCAAGCTGATAGCTCCTCCGACTATGGTAAGGCCAAAGCATGCGCCCGCCGCGATCCGTTCCGATTGCGACGTGCATCGGGCGACACACGCGTCGGCCCAACCCCCAAACCACGCTGCGGCTGAGTGCTAGTAGTGTGTGTACACACAAGAGAGAGAAAATTCTGATGGCAGTTATTGATCCAATTACACAAGTGAAGATTAAGGCGTATCTAGAGGTATTCATCGACAATCTTGTTACAGCATACAAACAGAAATCGATACGAGAATTCGGTTCAGCAGGGAACTATCTTGCCGCTGTTTCGCCAGAGGGAGAGTTAAAACCATTTCACGCATCAATTATTTCGCCCGCTATTATGCGGATTAACCAGTTTGAACGAGGCCTAAGCACAAGGCTTGGCACAACATTTGAAGAGTGTGCCCGGCTTATTGCACTTAATCATCACGCTGATGCCCAACGCTCTTGGGATGTGCGTGCTGAGGTAAGTGCTGCCGCATGGGCTGAGATCGAGGTGCAAATGGCCCGTCTTGATCGTGGCAGCGAAAAACACCCGGCTGTTACGGTCGATGAAATGATCGCTACTATTCACGGCAAGCGTCGTAGCGACGATCTCGTTAATCATATCGCTCGTGCCGATCTCTATATCAAGCGCCATGATGGCATAGAGCTTTTCTTTGAAATAAAGTCGCCGAAGCCAAATAAAGGCCAGTGTCTCGAAGTGATGCAACGCATTCTGCGCATCTACGCCATTACAGGGTCTGCGCGTCCGGCTGTTCAAGCGTATTATGGTATGGCCTACAACCCTTGGGGCTACGATGCCTCGACATACAAATGGGGCTCCCGCGGAACTACATGGATTTCGCGAATACGGTTGTGATCGCTGCCGATTTTTGGACACTTGTTGGCGGGCCAGGAACTTTTGAGGAGCTGCTCACACTGTATCGCGAGGTAGGTCTTGTGAAAGAAAAGAACATTGTTGACGCACTGGCGTTTGGGCTAGAGTAAAGCATGTGGTCGTAGACAAGCACGAGAGGTCAGGTAGCGTCTTCGTTCGCTGTGGGTAAAAGTGCGCCTTTCGTGTTCTGGGTATATCACAGATGGCATACCCATTGCACTGCTCCTTTACGAGGCTATTCGTAAAGGAGCATTTTTTATGGAGCGAACTACTCCACATACATATTGCAGGTACGAGCCGCACTCGAATACTGCTGAAGGTATCTATGCTGAGCGGCGGGGCGAGGGCGAGCCACTGCTATTGCTGCATGGCTTGGCTGGTTCTGGTCGCTGGTGGGCACGTAATAGCGCGGCGCTGGCGCGGCATTTCGAGGTCTATGCGCTTGATCTGCCGGGTTTTGGCCGCAGCTGTAGCGCCCGTCCGTTTGCGCTCGCAGATATAGCCAAACAGTTGATCGCGTGGATGGATCACCGCCGGATTGCACGTGCGCACGTGGTGGGCCACTCGATGGGCGGCTTTGTCGCTGCTTCGCTCGCCGCCGACGCGCCGCAACGTGTTAACCGGCTGGTGCTTGTTGATGCAGCTATCGCTGCAACTCCACAGCGCAGTTCGCTCGATATGTGCGAGACGTTGCGTACTTTACCCTTTCTGCCGGGGCAGCTGCTCGATATCTTTAAACACGAACTGTACGATGGCGACCTGCGCACTGTGCTTGCCGCTACGCGCGCTATGTTCAACAGCGACTTGCCGACGCGGTTGGCGCGTATCGTCGCACCGAGCCTGATCGTCTGGGGCGAGAACGATCCCATGGTGCCACGTGAAGTCGGTGTGCAGCTCGCCCGCACTTTGCGCGCGCGGCGTATGGCGCTGATTCGTCACGCTGGACATTTGCCGATGTGGGAACAACCGATCGCTTTTAATCGGGTTCTGCTAGATTTTTTATTGCCTACACCGCAAGGTGAAACGCAGAGTGCATAATAAAGGAGGTCTTTGTGAATTTGACCGCACAGATGAAGGCCACAGTCGATCGCATTGGTGATGAAGAGGCGTTGGATACGTATGCTGAGCCGGTTCAAGAGGCACTCGACAAAGTATTCAAAAGCGCTGGCGAAGTCGGCGAGCAGATCGAAGCGGTGTTGCACGGTGCGCCACTGGGCCATGCCCTACACCCGGTGCTGGTAACAGTGCCGATCGGGGCGTGGACGGTTACCCAAGTGCTCGATGTCGTCGAGGCGGCGACGGGCAGCGATACGCTGGCTGCCGGAGCCGATGCGGCACTGGCGATCGGGCTGGCAGGTGCTGTCGCAGCGGCGGCAGCTGGCCTGACCGATTGGAAGGATATGGACGGCAGCAAACGGCGCGTTGGTATGGTGCATGGCCTGCTGAATATGGGTGCAGCCACGCTATAACGCTGCTTCGCTCAAAGCACGTTTGGCGCGTAACCGTAGCCTGGGGCGCACGCTCTCCACCCTAGGTTATACCACAACCATGCTCTCGGGTTACCTCGGCGGCGAGTTGATCTATCGCTTCGGTGCAGCCGTGCAACGCGTGGAAGGCACGGTTGAGCACCGGATCGCAAGTTCAAAGCCGACCCCAAGCATTACCGAGCGTTTGATGGAAACGACGGAGAAACTCGAACGCGTGGTCGGTGAAGCGTAAAGCAACGCGGTAGGGACGCAGCTTATTGTGTCCCTACCGCGTTGTTTTATTTATGCCGTAGTGCCCGTGCCGCTAAGGTACACACACCAACAATAGCTGCGCTGGTGAGCGCGTTACGCGCGCCAGGGTGGGTTTCAAGCCAGGTGCCGACACTGGTGCGGCGCGCGATCGCGCCGAAATCGCCTTCAACCCGGTTGAATGCCTCAACTGGCTGGAAGAGATTGTTAGGATCGCTCGGTGCCTCGGGCTGGTTGGTCTGCTGGAGCTGCGCGCCGAAACGCTCGATCACACCATCGAGTAGCTGCGGCGAGACGCGCTGGAGCAGGCTGACGACTTTGCCCGCGCGCCAACGAAGATGTCGCGCACCGGATGCTCGGCGGCATAAAGGATAGCGTCGGCGGCGAGTTGTGGCGCGTAGACAGGTGGTATACCCATCGGCTTTACGCCCATGCGGCTGCGCGCATTGTTAAAAAAAGGCGTATTGATCGACGCTGGCATAATCGTCGTCACATGCACTGGGATACCAGCCTGGCGCAGCTCGACCCGTAACGCTTCCGTGAAGCCGTTCAATCCCTGTTTCGCGGCTGAATAGGAGCTTTGCAGCGGGAATGCGCGCCGCCCGATCAGCGACGAAATATGGATGAGTGTGCCGCCGCGCTCGCGCATATGCGGTAGCGCGGCCAAGGCACCGTAGATCTGCCCCAGCAGATCGACCTCGATCACGCGCTTGAACTCCTCGGGCGGGATGTCCCAGCTGTAGCCATAGACGGAGACAGCCGCCGTATGCACCCATGTATCGAGCCCACCGAACTCGGTCACGGCGCGCTCGGCAACGGCCTGCACTTCGGCGAACACGGCAGCGTCGGCCACTGCTGCAATCGCCTGGCCGCCTGTGCCTGCGATCTCGTCGACCAGGGTATCGAGGCCCTCGACGCTGCGGGCGGCAACCACCACACGTGCGCCACGTGCGGCAAATTGTAGCGCGCTCAGCCGCCCGATGCCGCTGGAAGCGCCAAAAACAACGACGACTTGTTCAGATATCGGTTTCATAATCTCTCGTTAAACTTACGACTGCTGGTGCTGCCAGTAGAGCCGACAAGCACTATCAGTTCGTATAGTATAGCAATCCTACATGAGTTGCACATTGCTTGTGTGCAATCTGGCAGTGTAGCTGCCAGATTGCACACAAGCTTGTTCACAAACCGTTTAGGGTTGCTATAATTTTAAATGGGTTGTGAAGAAACGTGTGCCATTACTGGCAGCATAGTAGAATTACGCTATTTCATCTTCGCCATAGCGATCGGATCGGGTGTACCAAAGGTACGCGGATCGGGCGGCGGCGGGTCGAGCGGCGGGCCAAGCGGCTGCGGCTCGGCCAGATACTCGAACTGGCCTTTGCCATCCGGCGTCCGGCCACTAGCCCATGCACCGTTCCGGCTCTCTTCGCCAGCAGACATATTCCAGAACTGGTAAGCCACAGCGCGATTTTCGAGCTCGAGCGGGAAGGAACTCGGGCAGGGTGTGGTTTCAAGGCCGTCGGATTCGAGTTCAGCGACTGCGGCCAGCCACTGATTCTGATGCATAGTGTCGCGTGCTAGCATAAAACCGAGCATATCGCGCACACCGGCATCTTGCGTCATATTGTAGAGGCGCGCCACTTGCAGCCGTCCTTGCGACTCGGCGTTCAGATTAGCGCGGAAATCGGCCAGCAGGTTGCCGCTGGCGATGATATACCCCGCCGACCAGGGCAAGCCAACGCTGTTGCTCGGCAGTGCACCAAGCCCGCTGACGATAGCGTGCTGCGGGTTCGAGCCACCCAATATTGCGGCCACCGCCGGGTTCGCCGCTGCCGCTGCCTCTTGTTCTGAAACCGGTGCGCCCTCGAGCAGCCAGCCGATCATTGAGGAAAGCATCTCGACATGGGCGATCTCCTCGGTACCGATATCGAGCAGCATATCGCGGTACTTCTGTGGGCCACGGCAGTTCCAGCCCTGAAACAGGTACTGCATCATCACCGACATCTCGCCGTACTGGCCGCCGAGCACTTCCTGTAGATGCTTCGCAAACACTGGGTCGGGTCGATCGGGCTTGGCGTTGTACTGTAGCCGCTTATCGTGAAAGAACATAGCAACTCCTTCATAGGTATATTCCAGGTGCGAATAATGCCGGACACTGAGCGTATCTGCATGTTCAATGCCACAAGCTCTTGGTCGGCGATATATTTTGGCGGCTTTACCGACAGCTACAAAATGGCCCACAACACAACACGATACCGCGCGCCCTGGCATGACATCTGCTCATAGCCATAGTAATCATATATAGGTGTTTAAAAAGGCGTATGGTTGCTGGCGGCTTCGCGCCACAACCATACGCCCTTCATTCACCAAAAAGGAGCTACCTATGCCCAGGCCTATTTCGACGCGCATCCACGGTGTGCTCGATTACATGACAGCCGCGCTACTACTGCTGCTACCGCGCTGGCTTAACTGGTCGCCTGAAGTGACGACGTTGTTGACCATTCTTGCATTGGCAACAACGGTCTACAGCCTGATTACACGCTACGAACTGAGCATTTTGAAGCTGCTGCCCGTGCCAGGCCACCTCGGCCTTGATGCTCTGAGCGCATTTACCCTGCTTGGGGCCGCATTCGTCTTGCCGATGGAAGGTAATAGTGCGATGATAGGACTGATCGCACTCGGCATCTTCGAGCTCGCTGCCACACTGCTTACAGAGCCGCGCTCGAAATATGCCTACGGTGCGTCGGGCGCGTCGACGCGTTAGGGAAGGATAAGGAGTTTAGAGAGGAAGAGATATGGATTACGACGTTCTGGTGATCGGTGGCGGGGCGACCGGCCTCGGCCTGGCCTGGGATCTCACCCTGCGAGGGTTACGCGTCGCATTAGCTGAGATGGGCGATGTGATGACCGGGACTTCCGGGCGCTATCGACGGGCTGTTGCACACCGGCGCACGTTACGCCGTCAGCGATAGCAATAGCGCGCGCGAGTGCTACCAGGAGCACGAGATTCTGCGCCGTATTGCAGCCCCGGCTATCGACGATACCGGCGGGCTTTTTGTACTCAGCCCTGGCGACGACCCGGATTTTGTCGCGCTTTGGACGGCAGCCTGTACGCAGTTGGGCATCGCCTGGCAGGAAATCGGCGTTGCGCAGGCCCGCCGCCAGGAGCCAGCACTTGGCCCGGACATCACGCGTGCCTTCGCTGTCCCCGATGCCGCATGTGACGCGGTAACGCTCGGCAAAGCGCTGTGCATCAGCATCGAGGCCCACGGCGGCCAGGTGCTCAACTATCAGCGGGTAACAGGTTTTGTACGCACGGGCGACACAGTCCAGGGCGTACAGCTGCACGATCTGCGCAGCAACAGCACGCAAACCTTGCACGCCGCCGTCACGGTGATCGCCGCCGGCCCGTGGAGCGCTCAGGTCGCCGCGCTCGCCGACGTTTCGTACCGGATGCAGCTCAGCCGTGGCGCAATGCTGGGTTTCAACGGACGCTGGGCAAACACGATCATCAATCGGCTGCACTGGCCCGCCGATGGCGACATATTTATTCCGCTTGGGTATCTTGGCGTGGCTGGCACCACCTCGGTGGCCACCGACGACCCCTTTGACTCCCGCATTGAACCGTGGGAGTATGAGCGCATTATGACCGAGATCGCTGCGGTGCTGCCGGGCCTGCGCCATGCGACAGTGCTGCGCTCGTGGGCCGGTGTGCGCCCGCTCTTCGATCCGGCGCTGCAAAGCGACGACACGGACAGCAGCCACGTCGATGGGCGCAAAGCGGCGCGAACATTCGAGGTGCTCGATCACGCCGAGCGCGATGGCGTGAGCGGACTGTTCAGCATTGTTGGCGGCAAGCTTACAACCTACCGGCTCATGGCCGAGCAAACCGCCGACGCAGTCTGCCGCAGGCTTGGCAACGAACGGCCCGGTACAACGGCCACAGCCGTACTGGCGATGCCATAACCTGGCATAAAATATGCTGTTGCGACATCGATCTTCATTCACGGAAAGAGGTAGTGCAGCTGGCGGAGGGTGAGCATGGCTCTGGATACAAATGAGGCACTAACCGCTCGTCTCCAGGCGGTGACAGCGGCGTTTTCGCGCGCCCTCACGCCGGCCCAGATCGGCGAGGTCATCGTCAACGAATGTCTCAGCGCGCTCGAAGCCCAGGCGGGTGGCCTATGCGTCTTGAGCGACGACGGCAGCTGCCTGGAACTCCTCGCTGGTCGTGGGTTCAATGCCGAGGACATAGAGCATTGGCAGCGCATCCCCGCTAGCCAGATCATACCCGTCACGGTTGCGTTACGCCAGCGCACGCCGATACGCTTGAGCAGTTTTGCCGACTGGCAACGCGACTACCCCGACCTGCTGCCTTTGATGCAGCGCTATAATCTACCTGCTCTTATCGCCATGCCGCTCATCCACGACGAACGTGTGCTCGGCGTGCTTAGCTTTAATTTTTCTGCGCCGCGCCAATTTGCAGCCACCGACATTGCCTTTCTGACTGCGCTCAGCCAGCAGTGTGCTCAGGCGTTGGAGCGCGCCCATCTCTACGCCAGCGAACGCAGCGCACGCACGATCGCCGAGGCAGTGCAGCGCTGGCTTGTCTTTCTCAACGAGGCCTCGGCTATTCTTGCGTCGTCGCTCGACTATAAACGCACCATCGGTGTGGTGTTGAGCAAAGCTGTGCCAACGTTCGCCGATGTTGCGGTCTGCAATTTGCTCCAGGGCGACGCCATCCAGCCGATCGCAGTTGCCACGCAGCCTCACCAGGCCGATCTTGTGCATCAGTTGATCTGGCGTTACCCGGTGCATCTTGGCAATCGCGATGGCATCGCCAAGGTAATACGCAGCGGGCGCGCCGTTCTGCTCACAACGATCGACCCATCGTTTATCAGTAATGATAGCGTCGATGCCGATCATGTGCAGCTGCTGACCGAGCTGCAACTTGTCTCCTACCTCTGTGTGCCGATCAGCATCTCAGGGACGCGATCGGCGCGCTGACCTGGGGCTTCACCGACTCGGGGCGGCATTTTACGCTGAACGATATGGCGCTGGCGGAAGAACTGGCGCGGCGTTTCGCGCTCGCGATCGAGAACGAGCGTCTCTACGATGCTGAGCGCCTGGCGCGTGAAGCCGCTGAGGCAGCCGCCCAGCGCACCATGCGCCTGCTGACGATCAGCGCGGCACTGGGCGAAGCGCTTACGCCGGGTGATGTGGCAGACATCGTTGTACAGCAGGTATACGACGCAATGCAAGCGAGCGCGGTGTTGATCTCGCTCGTTGCTGAAGAGGGCGATGCCTTACGCATGATTGGTGCCGTGGGCTATGGGCAAGGGGCGATCAACCCTGAGGCACGGCTGCCGCTGCATCTGCCATCGCCTGTAAGCGATGCCGTGCGCAACGAGGAGCCTATTTTGCTCGCGTCGCGCGCCGAACGTAGCGAACGATACCCGCAGTTGGCCGCACTTGGCGGCGATTTTGGCGGTGGGGCCCTGGC
>JAAUTF010000071.1 GCA_012031775.1 Candidatus Altimarinota bacterium
GAAGCTCCTGTTTGCGCGGTAGTGAATACATTGTGACGTGCTAGAGCTACTGAATTCTGCTTCCTGAGTCCTGATTCTGCGACAGCTGTTGTGTCTCGCCGCCGCACGTACAAAACGATTGCCGTCGTCAGTCAGCAGCTGTCGTAGATCGGCGGGTATAGCCGGGTTATCGGCCACTGCCAGACGCTCGATCCAGAACGGCGAGCGCGCACTCTGCTCAAGCTCGTCGCGCGTTGGTTGCGGTTGCGCCAACGCAATCGCGCGATAGAAGGCATCGTTCGAGCCAAACGCTCGCTCGATGGCCGCTGCCGCGATCGCCTCGTGTAGGCTGGGGTTGAGGTTGAGATGACCGGCCAGCACAAGCTGAATATCTGGCGCGAGCCATTCGTCGGCGAGCAAGGCCAGCGCTGCCGCCGGTGTGGCCGGGTTGTGGACGAGTGCCCGCCGTACGATTGTGTTCAATGCGGTGCGATCGGCAGCCAACGCGCAGAGCAGTTCGTCCGAGGCATTCGGGTTTGTCGCCAGCGCACGGTAAACACTATAATCGACATCGGTGTTGTCTTCGCGCTGCTTCAGCTCTAGTAGCTGCGCGGCACTCAGCGCCGGGTTCGCGGCGATCGTGGCACGTACCGCCGGGTCTTCGCTTCCAAATGCGTCGAGCAATGCTCCGGAATCGGCCTGCGGGTCGGCGAGGTGATGCAGCGCAGGCGGTGTTACCAGTGGGCTAGGGGCGGTAATGACGGATTTTGAGCGTCGTTCCGCCCGCTGCGCAAGCCAGTCTGGCACAAGCTGGAGTTGCAAGAGCAAAATTAAGAGGTCGTCGTCGGGGATGACGCTGATCTGCTCGATCGCAACGTGCAACTCATCGTGTCTAGTAACGTCTGCTTCACCGGCTAGGCCGACGTGCAGCCGTGCGGCGAGTGCTTGGTCGGGCGCGGCGAAACGGGCAAAGTCGTGCAGCAAGTCGCGGGGGATGTCGGCGTAGGCAAGTAGCCTACCCAGCGAGATCGGCTCGAACTTGGCCGGCAGCCCCGGATCTTCTAACAGCAGCAGCGGCAGTACCGGGTTAGCACAGAACTCAGCTGGGTAGATACCCGCCAAATAAATTAGCGCCGCGATCGGCGTGTTCGGGTCAGACGCCAGCATTTGCAGCCGGTCAGCGTCGACCGAGCCGCCGAAGGTGTGCATCACTTCGATCAGCGCACCCGGATTGTAGCGTGCAAAATGCGCCAACAAAGGCGACCGCGCGCCGAGCAGCATATGATCAAGCTGATAGGGAAGGCTTGCAGTACTACTCATGGCAGAATATTATAACACGGCCAAATACAAAACAGCCGACGTAATCGTCGGGGCTGTTTTGTGTTAGCGGATGTTTCAATTAGGAGCACTTACGTAGCAACGTACTGGTTTTTTGGAATTCTGTTTCGTGCGCCCGACATTCCTGACTTGCTGCGATGTCTGCAAAAACGGTGTTGGGTTGTCTGCTAGAACGGTTGTAAGACGATGCTAGATTGTTAGTGCGATGCTGCTAGGTTGTTAGTGCGATGTGTGCTAGAACAGTGTTGTAATGGGTGCTGGGATGATGTTTCGGAATGCCGGTTCCTAATTATTTCCGCCAACTGCGATAAAGGAGTTGTGGGTTGAATTTGTAAATGTCCTTCTCGCAATACCAATGTAACATTTTATGAGGTACTGCTCAATGGTGCATGAGTCTTACCTGTGAGCCTCTCCAGGTACTAGTGCAAAGGAACCGCATAGTACCAGCACATACGATTAAATATAGTACTTATATATATAGCAATCTTACATGAGTTGTAGATTACTTGTGTGCAATCTGGCGGCGTCGCCGCCAGATTGCACACAAGCTTGTTCACAAACCGTTTAGGATTGCCATCGTTAAGATAACTTTATATTTACATATTGTGTGCGGCGCGCACGAAGCGCCGCACGCGCTCACGATCGACAGGATTGCTGATAGCGCCCTCTTGTTTAATACTGCTGCCGACGATAGCACCATCGGCGACGCGGAGGAAGGCAGCGATGTTGTGTTCATCGGTGCCGCTGCCAAGCAGGATCGGCCGGTCGCCAGCTAGATCGCGCGCCTGCTGCACTTTAGTGAGATCGGGGGCATCGCCGGTCATACGACCAGAGATAATTAGCGCATCGGCACCGAAGAAATTCGTCCATTCGATATGAGTGGCGAGATCGATACCGGGAAAACGCACCGAATGCTTTTTATCGACATCGGCGAAAATCTTCAGGTGCTCGGCGTGCAGCTCTTTGCGACGGCGCAGCAGATCGGCGGCGCAGCCTTCGTCCCAGCTACCGGCATCCCACACGCCCGCGCCGGTGAACATACAGACGCGCATAAAATCTGCGCCACTGGCGAGCGCGATCGCCAGCAGCGCAACCCCGCCGTTATGCACAAGATTGATACCGAGCGGGAGTCTGAAAGCTTCTTTCACCTTGCGGGCTACCACGGCCTGGGCCGCGATACTCTCTGGCTGCAAATGCGGGCCGGCGCGAAAGGGAATATCCCACATGTTCTCAACAATTAAGGCATCGCAGCCGCCCTCGGCGAGCGCATCGGCATCGTAGAGCGCAGCATCGATAATGGCATTCATACCGTAGCCGGTATAGCCGGGCGCACCGGGCAAGGGCCAGCAGTGGACCATGCCGATGATCGGTTTAGCAGCCCCAAACAGATCGTGCAGCGAAGTGAGGCGCAGTGAGTCGAGATGAGCCTTCCAGGGCGGCGTCATGGCAAATTCTCCAATTTACGACACTAGATAGTGTAACGATGGGGACAACTGGGCTTTGAGCGCCTGGCGATCGGGGATAGCAGCCGCAGCACCGGGGCGAGTTGCGGTAAGTGCGCCACAGGTGTTGGCGAAGGTGGCGCAGTCGGGAAGGTTAGCGCTATGCAGCAGGCCCCAGATCAAAGCAGCGCTAAAGGCATCGCCGCAGCCAGTTGAGTCGATCGCCTGCACCGTCGGCGGTAAAGCACAGATATAGTCGCTGCCCTGAGCGAGGGTGCAGCCGTGCGAACCCTTTTTCAGGGCGGCGCAAGCAGCCCCGCTAGCGAGCAGATGGCCGGGAATCTGGGCACTTTCAAGGTGCGGTAAGAAAAGTTGCGCCTCGTACTCGTTCAACGTAATGAGCCGTAGTAGAGGCAACAACGTGTGTAATTCAGTGCGGTGAGCACGAATAAGCGGCGGACACAGATCAAGGGCGACTGCAACTCCGTTATGCTTGGCCAAAGCAAGCGCGTGCAAGGTCGTTGCGCGCTGCCTACTTTCGACCAAGGCGTGGCCGCTGACTGCGAGCAGCTTAACATCGGCCAGCGCTGCCTTGAGAGTGGCAGCATCGAGCTGAAGGTTCGCTCCGCGAAAGCAGACAAAGGTTCGCTCGCCCGCCGCGCCAACCATGGCAGTACACATGCCCGTGACGTAATGCTCATCGCGTTGAACGAAGCGCAGATCGACCCCAGCCTCAACTGCGGATTGCAGCGCCACCTCCGCTGCCGGATCGGTGCCAACCCGTGCGATAAGGCGAACCTGGGCACCCAGGCGCGCGAGCGCAACGGCGATATTCAGCCCTGCACCGCCGCTCAACCAGGCAAGCGATGTAGCGCTAACGTCATCGCCTTCGGTAGGAAACGTCGGGACAACGAAGACCAGATCGACATTAACATCGCCGATAACAGCGACAATGGGTGACTGATTCAACTTGTTACAACCTATATAGGTTTACTATAACGCAATCGTCATTCGATAACGAGTTGCCGATCTAGTTTTTGCCAACGCTCTCGGGTATAATACACCAAGTATCTCCCTGTGGAGTACGCCAGGAATAGTATAGTGCAACAGCTTTTTTCCGGCATTCCTCTGAATGCGCACGCGGTTGGCATGGAAGAAATTTTAGTTATTGATGATAGCGAGCAGATCTGCAATCTGTTAGCCGAATATGTTTTGCCCGATCTTGGCTATCGGCCTGTGGTAGCGCATACCGGGCGGCAAGGGTTACAGCGGCTGCGAGCGCGTCTTCCAGATCTCATCCTGCTCGATCTGCAACTTCCTGATATAAGCGGTCTCGATCTGCTGCGCCTGATAGCTCAGGAGGGCTACGACGTGCCCGTCATTTTGATGACGGCGCATGGCTCAGAAGGCATTGCGGTCGAAGCATTCCGCCTTGGCGCGCGTAACTATCTGATCAAGCCCTTCAGCGATATCGAGGCGCGCACCGTGATCGATCAGGCGCTGCGCGAGCGGCGTCTGCGGCGTGAGAAAGACACACTCACGCTCTCCTTGCAGCAGAAAGTGCAAGAGTTGACGGTGCTGTACCGCATCGGCAAGTCGGTGACGACGTTGATGGACCAGGAAAAGCTTTTGGAACGCATCGTCGAGGCAGGCGTATATATCACGCAGGCTGAAGAAGGGTTTCTGCTGCTGCTCGACGAGAACAATCGCGAATTGTATCTGCGGGCAGCGAAGAACCTCGGCGAACAGCGCGCTCAAAGCCTAAGGATGCCGGTCGAAGATACGATGGCGGGCCAGGTGGTGCGTACGGGCAAACCGAGCCGTAGCGACAAAAGCCGTGCCGGGATGTCGCTCAAGGTGAAGACCGGATTCCTAGTACGGGCGTTGTTGCAGGTGCCGATCACTGTAGGCGATCAGGTGATCGGCGTGTTAGCGGTGGATAATCAGCAGTCAGACCGGATTTTTACTGAGAATGACCAGTCGCTGCTGGCCGCGCTAGCCGACTATGCGGCGATCGCGATCGAAAATGCGCGGCTTTACGAAGCGGTGAAAGGGAGTGAAGAGCGCTACAAAGGGCTGTTTGCCAATGCCTACGATCTGATCTTTATGCTCGACCGCAACCTGAGCATTACGAGCATCAATCGCATTGGTGAGCAGCTAACAGGCTATACAACCGAAACGCTGATCGGACGCTCGCTGCAAACCCTCTGTGCGCCAGCCTCGTGGGACAGTGTTAAAGGGCGCTTGTACGAGTTGCTCGGCGGGCGAGCTGTGGCCCCATTCGAGCTAGAGCTGCGCCGTCGCGATGGCGACCCGATCTATCTTGAGGTGAGCGCCCAGGCGATGCGCAATGGTTCGGCGGCGAGCGACCTGCATTGTATTGCACGCAACCTCACCGATCGTCGTCGCCTTGAGGCGCAGTT
This sequence comes from Candidatus Altimarinota bacterium, assembly GCA_012031775.1. Taxonomy (GTDB): domain Bacteria; phylum Chloroflexota; class Chloroflexia; order Chloroflexales; family Chloroflexaceae; genus JAAUTF01. Next base: position 5,183 of record JAAUTF010000071.1, read on the forward strand.
GGTGCAGTCGGAAAAGCTCTCGGCGATCGGGCAGCTTGTCGCTGGTGTGGCGCACGAACTGAACAACCCGCTGACGAGTGTGAGCGGCTATGCGCAGCTGCTGCTGCGCGACAAAAGCCTGCCTGAAGAAACACTGCAAGATGTGGATCAGATCCATACGCAGGCAGAGCGCGCCGCCAGAATCGTACAGAACTTACTTATTTTCGCCCGCGAGCATAAGCCCGAGCGTAGTATTGTGGCGATCAACGATGTGCTACGCGCCACGCTCACGCTGCAAAATTATCATCTGAAAGTCGACAACATCCAAATCGTTGGCGATTATGACCCGAACCTTCCGCAGACAGTCGCCGATCCACATCAGCTACAGCAAGTCTTCCTTAATTTAATCAACAACGCGCGCCAGGCCATGGTTGAAAAAGGTGGTCGTGGTACGCTAACTCTGACGACACGGGTGATCGAGGCGGAGATCATTGAAGGCGAACCGCAGATCGAGGTGGTCGTCGGCGATAGCGGTGTAGGTATCCGTGAGGAAGACTTGTCACGGGTCTTTAACCCCTTCTTCACCACAAAACCAGTAGGGCAAGGTACGGGGCTGGGCTTATCGATTTGCTACGGGATTGTGCAGGAGCACGGCGGCACCATTCGTGCGGAGAGTCAGTTCGGCGCGGGGACAAAAGTGCGTGTAACGCTGCCGATACGTAAGCCGGAGCTGCTTGTGACGGAAAAGCAGCTCGACACGCCCTTGCAGCATGATGCCGATCAGTCGTACTATGTGCTGGTAGTGGATGATGAAGAGCCGGTGTTGCGGCTCTTCGCCCGCCTGCTGCGCGACCTTGGCCATCGATCGTTAGTGGTAACGAGCGGCGAGGCAGCGCTAGAAGCACTGGCTCACGAACAGTTCGATCTGATCTTGACCGATGTCAAAATGCCGGGCCTGAGCGGTTTTGATCTCTTCCGCGAGATCAAGCAGGTCGACCCGGAGTTGGCTGAGCGGGTTGTTTTTGTCACCGGTGATACGCTGAGCCGAGGGACACGTGATCAGCTTGAAGCGACCGGGAACCAGTATCTTGCCAAGCCGTTCACCATCACCGGGCTTGAGCGCGTGCTGCACGCCACATTAAGGCGGCGCTCGATCGGCTCGAACGATCGTTAGGTTTTCGGTTGCGTTGCCTTCGACGAAGTTGAGGGTAACTGTGGAACAGGCCTTACTTGAGGCGCTCACGGCGCTTGCATCCGATAGCCATTCGGGAGCGATGGAGATCGCGGCACAGGGCGCGGATCTCATAACGCGTCGGGCGCGAACAAGCGCTGCCCAAGATAGCGACGCCCTTCGGCAGGAACTGCTGGATATCGGCTGGGGCTTGATCCGCGCCCACCCGACGATGGCCCCCCTTGTTAACCTCGTCAACAATGTTTTATGGAAAGTCGAGCGCGTTGCGACGCCACCGATGATGCAGCGAAGTGCTGCTGAAGCGGCGCAGGAGTTCAAGCGACAGCTGCACGTCCACGAGGCGGCTATCGCGGAGCGGGCGTTGGCCTTAATTCCTGAGGGCGGGCGTGTGTTGACCAACGGGCGCAGCACGACGGTGCGCGCTGCGCTGCGTTATGCACAGCGTGCTGGGCGGCGATTTAAGGTGGTTTGCGCCGAGAGCAGGCCAGCCTGTGAAGGGCGTGAGCTTGCGGCCGAACTGGCCGAGAGCGGTATTGCGACCGTATTGCTCACCGACGCCCGCGCGACGGCGAGTATTGCCGAGGTGCAGGTGGTGCTCGTTGGCGCGGATCACCTGACGCATTTGCAGCTGGTGAATAAGGCGGGGACTTATGGCCTGGCGCTGGCCTGTGCCGCAGCAGAAGTACCGATCTATGCGTTATGCAGCAGCGAAAAGTTCCTCCCCCCCCGAGTATCAGCCGCCACCGCAGGTGCAGTGGCCGGGCGCGCAAGTTTGGGATGAAGCGCCCCCTGGTGTGACGATCGATAACCGTTATTTCGACCAGACCCCGTTGAGCACGCTTTCCGGGATTGTCACCGAGTTAGGCATTTTACCGACGGTTGGCATCGAGGCGTGGCTGGCGGCGATCCGGCTGCACCCGGCGCTGCGCGCGACATAGTATCAACCATAACGAACGCAGCGCGCAGAGGGCGGCAGCTTGAACAAAACTCTCCGTCGTGTGCGGTTTCAACGCGCGGCGACACGGCGATAGAGCGCGAGGGTTTCGCGGGCGGCGCGCTGCCAGGAGAAGCGGGCCGCCTGAAGCGGGCCAAGGCGGGCAAGTTCGGCGCGGCGCGCATCGTCGTGCCAGAGCGTCAGGATGGCTTCGGCCCAGGCGTCAATATCGAGCGGTGGTACGCAAATAGCTGCATCGCCGACGATCTCGGGCAGGCTGCTGGTGTCGGCGATAAGTGTTGGTGCAGCGCAGGCCAGCGCTTCGAGCACCGGCAGGCCAAAACCTTCGTAACGTGACGGATTGATGTATATACGGCAGGCGTTATAGAGCCAGCGCAACTCCTCGGTTTCCACCCCCCCCAAGAAAAACACGGCATCCTGCAGATATAGATCCTGTACTGTTTGAAAGATCGCGCTCTCGCGCCAGCCACGGGCACCGGCGATGGCGAGGCGTATCTCGGCGTCGGGCTGGCGTTCGCGGCAGACGGCGAGGGCGCGCAGCAGGGTCGGCAGGTTTTTGCGCGGCTCCAGGGTACTAACGAAGAGCAGGAAGCTACCCACGTGGAGCTGGTGACCACCAATCGTGCGCTGGCCCTCGGGGAGCGAGCGCGAGCGGTTGAAAGACGGGCGCAGCCGCCTCGTAGATCACCGTGATACGCTCGGAGGGCAGGCCCAGCTGCGCGACGATATCGTCGTGGGTTGACTGCGACACAGCGATGACGGCATCGGCGTGGTGGGCGGCGGCGCGCACCTGGCTGTAATAGCGACGGGCGGCATCGTCGAGGATGGCGGGGAAGTGGATAAAGGCGAGATCGTGGATGGTAACGACCGCCGGGCATGAGCGCAGGCGCGGGGCGACGAAATCGGGGCAATGGAGCAGATCTGGGCGATGCGGCAGCACTTCGAGCGGCAAGGTGAGCGGCTCGAAGCGATTGTGCGGCGGCGTGATGAGCCCGACACGCTCGACATTACTTGCGACAAATAGTGGGCGGAGCTGTCTGCGATGCTGGAGCACAATGAAGTGATCGTCGGGCGCGAGCGGTGCCATCGCAGCCAGCAGATGGCGTGTATAATTTGGGATTCCGCCGCTGCGGTAAGCGTTCAGGCGGGCGTCAATCGCGATGCGCATCAGCATATACCGTTGCAGATTGGAGATTGCGAAGCGCAGCAAGCCAATTGGCAGCCAACCGAGCTAGATGTCGACTTCAAGACCATCGTAGGCGAGAGCGACGCCGGGGGGGAGCTGGGCATCGACGGTAGCGTGATCGATCGTATGGGTCATATGGACAAGAAAGGCACGGCGAGGGCGTAGCTCTGCGATGAGAGTCGAAGGCTGGCACGCTGAAATGCGTCGGGTGCGGCTCGTGGCGCAGGGCGTTCAGCACCAGCACATCAAGATCTCGAAGCAAATCTTGGCTGGCTAGCGGGATGAAGCTAGCATCGGTGACATAGCCGAGATTGCCGATGCGATAGCCGGTGATCGCCCAGGTACCGTGCATAACCTCAAAGGGACTGATCTGCACGTTGCCAACCACGAAGGGAGCCTGAACAGCGCAGAGCTCGATGCTAGGGCGTGTCGAGCCGACCGACGTTTCTTCGAAGGCATAGGCGAAACGCGAGCGCACCTCGGAGAGCGTCTGTGGGCTGCCATAGACCGGCATGGCCGAGCCGTGGCGCACGATCGGGCGCAAATCGTCGAGGCCGGCAATATGGTCGAAGTGCGAATGAGTGAGCAATACCGCGTCGAGGCGCTCGGTGCCAGCGGCGAGCGCTTGCAAGCGAAAATCGGGGCCAGCATCGATCTGAATATATAGATCGCCGAGGCTCAACAGCGCCGAGGTGCGGGTGCGGCGGTTGCGCGGATCGGGCGATGTGCAGACAGCACAGCGGCAACCGATCACAGGGATACCCATCGAGGTGCCAGTACCGAGAAAACGTAGTCGCATGGTTGAGATTATAACAAATTTAGACAATTTAAGGGCGAGCGGCTCATGTGGCCGTAATGGCCGCCACATGAGCCGCCCACCCGTTCGCACATCAAGTCACAAAGGCTTTTTGCAAGCGGGGCAGAGGCCATAAGCAACGAGAGCAGTGCGGCGGTCGATCTGGTAGCCGGAATGACCAGAGAGCTGGTCGAGCAGCGTATCGAGAAGCGGGCTATGCACATCGTGGATCTGGCCGCAAGAGGTGCAGGCAAGGTTCACATGCGGTGAGAGATCGAGATCGTAGTGGGTATGCTCGTGGCTAGTCAGTTCGAGCGGGCGAATCAGGCCGAGATCGAGCAGGGTATCGATCGTATTATAGACCGTGGCCTGGCTGATCATAGGAAAGGTATGGCGAACACGCTCGAAGATCTCGGCGACCGTGGGATGACCGCCGTGCTCAACAAGCGCCTGGCACACGGCGTGCCGCTGCGGGGTCGAGCGTTTGCCGGCGCTTTCGAGATGTTCAAGCAGAAACTGAATTGTGGCGCGATCTCCGCTCATGACCCGATCCATAGCAGGAAGCAACGGAGGTATGGTAGCATCGGCGCTGGTCGCTGTCAAGAACGTGGCAAGTGCAGCAAGAGGTTTTCGAGGGCGAGTTGCGGATTAACGTTCTCACGCAGCTGCGTGCCGGTGGCACCGATGCGGCTGGCAAAGCGATAGATCTCGGGCAATTGATAGTGCCGAGCGCTGTGATCGAGGTCGGCCCGGCGGTCGACATTGACGACCGCTTCGGGGGTGTCGGCGGCGACAAGCAGCACATCGCGCCACCAGGACTGCCAGAGCTCGAGCCAGCCGAAGACGAGCTGTTGCTCGCCGCCACGATACTCTTTGCTGCGCTGTTCGGCCCAGCGCAGGCGCTCGGCGGGAGAAGCGGTGGCGAGCCCGATCAGGGTATCGAGCTGATCTTGGCGTGTCTGCAGCTCATCGGGCTGTTCGAGCATACGGAAGGCCCAGCCGATACGCCCGCCGCTCCAGGCGGCGAGCAGATGAGCATCTTCGAGCGGGAGGTTGGCGCGCTCGACGAGGGCATTAGCGACGTGACGGCGCGCGAGAGGGCGCAGGCGGTAGAGTTGACAGCGCGAGACGATCGTCGGCAGTAGCTCGGCGCTATTGGCGACCAGAATGATCGAAGCGTAGGGCGGCGGCTCTTCCAGCGTTTTAAGCATTGCATTGGAGGCCTCTTCGTTGAGTTTTTCGGCATCGTGGAGAATAAAGACACGGCGCTGCGCCTCGTAGGGCTTGAGCGCGATATCGCGCTGCCACTCGCGCACGGTGCCGATCTTCAACTCCTTCTGACGCGCGGCCTCTTCCTCTTTAAGGCCGACGGACTGGCTAGCCATCCCGGCGATGCGCACATCGGGGTGATTGCTGTTGGCGATCCGGCGGCAACTCCGGCAAGATTGGCAGGGATCGCCGGGGCTCAGTTCGCAGTTCAATGCCTGGGCGATGCGCAGGGCGAACAAGCGTTTGCCAAGGCCGGCAACACCGCTAAGCAGAATCGCGTGAGCGTCGCGCCCGGCGACGATATTGCGCTGGAGATGGGCGACGGCCCATTCGTGGCCAACAATATCCCAAGTCATAAAAGAAAGCCTCGTACGCTTAAGCGTAAGTTCGCATTCAGCAAACCTCTCACTTATAGATTATCCCATCTTTCTAAACACAAGCACAGCGTTGATACCGCCGAAGCCAAAAGAGTTCGAGATAGCGATGCGGGCAGCGGCGGGGCGGGCCTCGTTGGCGATATAGTCGAGATCGCAGTCGGGGTCGCGCTCTTGCTGATTGATAGTCGGCGGCAGGGTACCGTGTTTGAGCGCGAGCACGGTGGCTGCGGCCTCAACTGCACCGGCAGCACCGGTGAGGTGGCCGATCATCGACTTGATCGACGAGACCGGCACGCTGCACGCGTACTCGCCGAAGACATGCTTGATAGCGCGTGTCTCGCGATATCGCCGACGAGTGTACCGGTGGCGTGCGCGTTGATGTAATCCACCTGCTGTGGCCCGATGCGGGCGTTAAGCAGGGCCTTACGCATAGCGCGTGCGGCACCGATCCCGTCTGGGTCGGGCGCAGTAACGTGGTAGGCGTCGCAGCTGCCACCGTAGCCAAGCAGCTCGGCAAGCATTGGCGCGCCACGGCGACGGGCGCTGGAGAGGCGTTCGAGCACCAGCACACCAGCGCCTTCGCCGGAGACAAAGCCATCACGTAATGCATCGAAGGGGCGCGAAGCGCGCTGAGGTTCGTCGTTGCGGGTGCTGAGGGCGCGCATAGCGCAGAAGCTAGCGAGGCTGAGTGCGGCGATCGGTGCCTCGGCCCCGCCGGCGAGCATGATCTCGGCATCGCCGCGCTGAATGACGTTGGCGGCCTCGCCGATGGCCTGAGCGCCAGCAGCGCAAGCGGTGCTGATAGCCGTGGTATGGCCACGCAACCCGAGCTGGATGGCTACCTGGCTGGCGGGCATATTGGGCAGGGCGACGGGAATAAAGAAAGGGCTGACGCGCTGCGGGCCGCGTGTGAGCATCGTCTGTACAGCCTGTTCGACATCCGGCATTGAAGTTGTGCCGCAGCCGATAATAGTACCGATCTCGTCGCGGTTACCGTGATCGATACGCAAGCGCGCAGCGGCAACGGCAATACGCGCGGCGGCAACAGCAAACTGGCTGCTGCGCGACAGACGCCGGATCTCGCGCGCCTCAAGAAAATCTGCCGCATCAAAATGTGGCACCTCGCCGGCGATGCGACAAGGGTAGGCAGCGGCGTCGAAGTGGCTGATCGGGCGAATAGCGCTTTGCGCGCTGGTGAGGCCGCGCCAGAAAGGTTCGACGCCGACGCCAAAAGGCGTGATCAGGCCGATACCGGTGATAACAATGCGCTGATCTTGATCGCCGAGATCGAGCGACGCGCCGAATGGATCGGCGATCTCTTCCTCGCGCAGCACCTCTTGCAGAAGCTGGTTGATCTGCGCATCGAGCTCACTCGCCGAGAGCGTATCGCGGATCAGCGCGATGGCGCGCAGCCGTTGTTCGAGCGATTCGCGCCGAGCAGGAGTTGTCTGCGGCATACCGGTGACCTCGTGCGCTGCATCGGTGAAGGGTACAGGGTACAGGGTACAGGTTTGAGTGGGGGCAGACGAGTACAGTTTCTGTTGACTCGAAGGGTGGCTTAGAGTCGAACTTCTACGATGGCCTGGAATTATAACACGCGCACGGCGAGCTTGCAACGGGGGTGACGGTGACGTACGTTTCTGCACATACAGTTCGCCGCATCGCACCACGCCCTTGCAGCTCCCGCTTTGAGGGCTCAGCACCAATCGCGCTCGGCTTGAGCCGAGCGATGAACGGTTTGCAGAACGTTACGTCACACTCTTAGCAACGGCAGCAGCTAGAAAAACGGTTTACGCTGTGTTATACTTTGCCTCAGTTTATTCGCATGAAACACAGCATCACAGTATACTTTTCCTAATCATGCTCTGGGGAGGTTGCGCTATGCGAGGAGAGGTACGTAGCAAAACGCGCGGCGGTCTGCAGGAGTGGTGGCAGAGCAGCGGTGAGCCGGCGCGCTATTCGGATTAGCGCTCGCCGGTTTTCTATTGCCGGCGTGCTGATCGCAGGACTGATCGACCTGACGCAAGCCAGTAGGTTATTGTTCGCCATCGCGTGGCTGGCGGGCGGGATCTGGTTGCTGCCGCGGCTAGCGCGATGGCTGCGGCGTGAGCGTCGGGCACCGCTGTTCATCTGCCTGGGATGCGCCGCACTTGCGTTCGGCTTTACGCTGGGCTATGTACCAGCCTCGCAAGCCCAGAGCACCGGGCTGACGATCAAGGCTGCGCCGCGGATCTCGAAGCAGCTGTTTGTGCGTGTGATCCAGGGCGGTAGCGCGGGGCGCAGTTCGCCTGCTGCGCCCTACGCCAGCGAGCTGTACGATATTATCGTTGGTTATGGTATCGATCCGGCGGTGGCACTGGCCTTCTTCGCGCACGAATCGCAATTCTGCACTGTTGGGGTTTGCGCCGATTATGACACCAAGAATTGGGGCGCGCAGCGACGGGCGGTAGTGCCCAGTCGGGGCGTGGGGTTTGTGCCGGGGCGCAGCGGCACCTTCGTGAAGTTCGGCAATTGGCAAGACGGCGTGCGCGACTGGTGCGAGTTGATTTTGGGGCGCTATGTCGGACGCGGGTTAGAGACAGTCGAGGAGATCGTGCCGGTGTATGCGCCGAGCAACGATGGCAACGTGCCGTGGTCGTATATCAGCGCGGTGCGACGTATGGTGGCAGCGTGGTCGGGCCAGGCGATCGGCTCGATCGGCTCGGATGTGCCGAGCTACCCGACCTACGACGGCAATTTGCACGATGCATTAGTGACAGAGACCTTTCTTTCGGCGGAGATTGACTACCATCCGGAGTGGGCTTTCCACAAATTTATGCTGAGCGAGACGCAGGCCGGGCGTTCGCTAGGCGCTCCAGTGGACGATAGCCGTTTGATCAAGGTGGCGGGCAAGCTGTACGCAGTGCAGGTGTTTGCGCTCGACACGCTTTACACCCCACTTGCCGACGATGGCGAGACGAACTGGGGCGATGTGCGACGCCTCAGCGATCTGCTGCGCCAGCTGCCAAGTGTTGCTGGCCCTGCGCCGACGAGTGCCCCAACCGCACCGGCGACGATCCCGCTGTGGATGTTGCCGAAGCAGACACCGCAACCGTGATGAGGCGGGAGTCAGGAAGCACTGCGCTTCTGACTCCTGACTCTTGCCGCCTGTCTTCTATTTTGAGGCGTAGATCTGGCCGTCGCGCAGACGCATAAAGAGCACCGGCTGCCACCAATCGTCGGCGACGGCCTGAAGTTGGTTGCGCATCACAGCAGCGGCGAGGTCGACGTAGCCGTGTTTGACGACTTCGTCGAAAAATATCGGCAGCGCGGCGGCGGCGGTTGTAGCTTTGATCTGGTCGGACATGGCGAGCACAGCACCGATGCCGGCATCGGCGAGTTGCGGGCCGAGCGCGATATGGCTGCTGCGCTGGTCGCCGCTGCGCCCGGCGCTCTCACAGCTCACCAGTGCAACAAGCGTTGGGCGGCGATGCAAATTGCGCAGCGTGCTGACGAAATGTTCGCCCGCAA